>JAIRWP010000094.1 GCA_031268845.1 Lactobacillales bacterium
TACAAATCGTGGGAACGGGATCCTCGAAATAGCACCACTATTTCTGCGTTTTTTTCCGCAAATTGCCTAAAAATTAATCAAAAATTTCATCAATAGCGAGATCGTTAACAAGCTCTTAGTTGTGAACTTAACTTTTTTAGAATATCTTCGGCACCTTTCATCTACGCTACTCCATTTTTTATTATACGAGGTCTATCTACGCTTCCTTGTTAATAAGCGAATAGGCGTTCCTTCAAAAGGAAAAGCTTTGCGAATTTGATTTTCCAAAAAACGTTTATAGCTAAAGTGCATTAACTCTTCTTCATTAACAAAGATCACAAAAGTCGGAGACTTAACTGCAACTTGTGTCGCATAAAAAATTTTTAAACGCTTGCCTTTATCCGTCGGCGCCGGATTAATTGCCACGGCATCCATCACTATATCATTTAACACGCTTGAAGTCACACGTAAGTTCTGATTTACGCTCACTTGTTTAATCAACTCAGGCAGTTTATTTAACCGCTGCTTTGTTTTCGCAGAAACAAAAATAGTCAAAGCATAATCCAAATACTGAAACTTATCACGAATTTCTTGCTCAAACTGACTCATCGTATTGGTTTCTTTTTCAACCAAATCCCATTTATTGACCACGATAATTATTCCTCGGCCTGCTTCATGCGCAAAACCAGCAATACGTTTATCATACTCACGAATACCTTCATCAGCATTTAAAACCATCAACACAATATCCGAACGATCTATTGCTCGCATTGCCCGCATTACAGAGTACTTTTCCAGCATTTCATAGACTTTGCCGCGTTTTCGCATACCTGCGGTGTCGATCATCTGAAAATTTTGACCGGAAGAATCGTTAAAATAAGTATCAATCGCGTCTCGCGTTGTCCCTGTAATAGGCGAGGTAATAACGCGCTCTTCACCTAAAAGAGCATTGATTAATGAAGATTTTCCAACATTAGGTCGACCAATCAAACTAAACTTAATAAGCTTGGAATCTTCCTCTTCTTCGCTTGCCGGAAAAAGCTTAATAATCTTTTCTAAAACATCGCCCAAACCAATGCCATGTGAGCCAGAAACAGGAAGTGGCTCCCCTAAACCTAAAGAATAAAACTCATAAATATCGCTGCGCATCTCAGGATTATCAACTTTATTAACAGCCAAAACTACAGGTTTCTTTGAACGATATAAAATCTTGGCAACCAATTCATCCGCATCAGTAACTCCTTCACGACCAGACACCACCATCAAAATAACATCTGCTTCTTCAATTGCAATCTGAGCTTGCTGCTTAATCTGTTCTAAAAACGGCTCATCACCTAAATCAATCCCTCCAGTATCAATTAAATGAAAATGATGATTTAACCACTCGCCACTTGCATAAATGCGATCCCGTGTTACACCGGGGACATCTTCAACAATAGATACCCTCTTACCAATAATTCGATTAAATAAAGTTGATTTGCCAACATTAGGTCTCCCAACAACTGCTAAAATTGGCTTTGCCAAAATGTTCACTTCCATTTCAAAAAGTAAGTTTTAAAAGCCTGTTAACAGGCTCTAAGATTCTGCCAAATCTGTCTTTGCTGAAGAATCTTCCACTGAGTTTGTAATAGGTCCAAAGAATTTAAAAGGCCAAAAGGCAAATTTAACTTCCCCAATAATCTGCTTCTTTTCAATCAACCCTTGATTTTTAATATTTCGATCTTCTCTTCGATTATCTCCTAAAACAAAAAATTTGTCCTTAGGAACCTCGCTGACTCCAAATAATTGCTCAAGATTAAAATCAGGTGTAAATGGTTCGCCATCAACTAATTTTTGTTTATAATCTTTCAAATAAGGCTCATCAACCACTTCTCCATTTATATAAAGAACATCATCCATAAAACGGACCTCATCATAAGGTAAACCTACCACTCGTTTAACGTATTTTTGCTTTGAGTTATTCAGATCTGAAAAAGCCACTACATCAAAACGCTTAACTTTTGTTAATCTAAAAGTCAAAATTCGCTCATCTTTCATCAAAAATGGCTGCATAAAAGTATCATTAACCTTAAGTGGCGTAAACACAAAAAAACGGAGTATCGACCAAATTAAAATAACAATAAAAAGAATCACACTACCATAAATAAGATCTCTTTTACTCAATTCATTATCCTCCGAATAAATCTTTAGAGCTGCTAACATGCTCTTAAAATCTGCTTTCAGTGTAACATAACAACGAAAATTTTTTGAATAAGTTTAGCAAAGCAACATGATATAACTTTAACGAAACAAACTCAAAATTAAGAAAGCTGATAAATAATATTTGACATATACCGAAAATTTTTGATAATCTTACTGTAAATTAATGTTAAATAATCTTCCTAAATGGATTTCAACAGTATGTAAAAGGTGGTGTGAAAACAATGATTGCAAGTCAAAAAACAGTTCAAATATCTTGGCAATGGCGTGCTCTTTGTTTATTTCACAAGACCACGCTTCATTTAATTTAAAATAAATTTGAATTTAAATAAATGAAAATTTAGAAAGTGTGCTTGTGGAATGGATGGCAAGTGCGCTTTTTTATTATTTTCAAATTTTTAAGGAGATAAATTATGAAAAACAAAAAAATCATAGGTTTTATGTTAGGAATTTTAGTTGTTCTTTGCTTTTTTGGGGGAAAAGAAACGTTTTTTGAAAAATCATCAAAAAAAGAAAAAAAGGCAAGTATAAAGGCTGTAGGTGTTTTACAGTTTGCTTCTCATCCTGATCTTGATAGTATTTACAAAGGAATTCAAAAAGGCCTTGCGGATGAAGGATTTACAAAGGATAAAAATTTAAAGTTTCTTTTTAAAAATGCGCAAGCGGATCAAAGCAAGTTAAAAACGATGAGTGAAGAAATTCTTGAAAATAACCCCGATGCGGTAGTAGGCATTGCTACACCATCTGCACAAGCGCTGGCCAATCAAACAAAAAAAGTGCCAATTGTCCTAGGAGCTATTTCAGATCCGGTATCGGCAGGACTAGTTAAAAATGAAAAGAAACCTGGTGGCAATATCACTGGGGTAAGTGACCGTTCTCCAGTTAACGCCCAGATTTCATTGGCAAAAAAATTATTTCCAGAAGCCAAAAAAGTCGGCATTTTATATAGCTCTGCTGAAGATAGTGCAAAATCTCAAGTAGCTGATGCAAAAAAAGCAGCTAAAAAAGGGGGATTATCTGTACAAGAATATGCAGTTCCTTCAATCAATGAAATTAATCAAATTGTTAATGAAATGGTTAATGAAGTAAATTTTATCTATATTCCAAATGACAATACAATTGCAAGCGCAATGCCCACTGTAATAAAAATTGCTGATGCAAAAAAAGTACCGATTATTCCTGTAACTGAAAAGATGGTCAAAGAAGGTGGATTTGCCACAAGCAGTTTAGATCAGTTTGAATTAGGCGTACAAACTGGACGCATAACTGCGCAAATCTTAAAAGGCAAAAATCCTGCTAATGTGCCAATTTATACCTTTAAGGAAGGGAAAACCGTGGTAAATATAAATAAAGCGCACAAATGGGGAATTAAAATTCCAGGTAGTGTACTTAGAACCCGTCTACCATCTTTCAGTGGATGAAATCCCGTTCCCACGATTGTAATCAAGCAAAGCTTGAAACAATTCGTAGGGAACGGGATTTCATCCACTGAAAGATGGTAGACGGGTTCTTAAACACATAAATGATAGGAAGTGAATAAGCTATGGTTTCTGCTATTGGACAAGGGATGCTATGGGCAATTCTTGGATTAGGTATTTTTATGACTTTTCGTATTTTAGATTTTCCCGATATGACAACAGAAGGAAGTTTTCCTCTAGGAGGAGCTGTAGCGGTAGTAGCAATTAGAGGAGGTTTTTCTCCTTTAGTTGCTACCATTTTCGGTGTATTGGCAGGGATGCTTGCAGGTCTAGCTACAGGACTTCTTTACACAAAGGGAAAGATTCCTATTTTGCTTTCAGGAATTCTAGTAATGACTTCAGCCAATTCAGTGATGCTTTTTGTAATGAAGGGAGCTAACTTAGATTTACTAAACTTTCCAAAATTACAAGATGGATTTGATTTTTTAAATCTTCCAAAAGATTTTAATACGATTTTACTTGGAATATTGATTCTTACTTTGATAATTTTGCTACTCCTTTTATTTTTTGATACACGTTTAGGTCAAGCTTATATTGCTACAGGTGATAATGAGATTATGGCTAGATCACTTGGTATTCATACAAATCATATGAAACTTTTAGGCCTTGCGATGTCAAATGGGATTATTGCTTTAAGCGGCGCATTAATTTGTCAAAATGATGGGTATGCCAATATTAACAAAGGGGTTGGAGTTATTGTTATCGGTTTAGCCTCAATTGTAATTGGAGAGCTTGTATTTGGTGAATTAACGATGAGTGAGCGTTTATTGGCAATTGTGATTGGCTCCGTCTTGTATCAATTGTTGATTTTGTTGGTGATTAAAATTGGTTTTGATACAAATTATTTAAAAATTTTTAATGCAATGATTTTAGCAATTTGTTTAATGATTCCCAAGCTTTGCAGGAAATTGAAGTTAAATGTAGATAGGTGGGCAAAATGAATAACGCGGTGTTAGAAATGCAAGACGTAATCAAGGTGATTGATCACAATGGAGAAGATCAAAGAATTATCATGAACTCACTATTTTTAACAATTAAAAAAGGAGATTTTGTAATTATTCTTGGTGGAAATGGCGCAGGGAAAAGTACATTATTTAATCTTATTTCAGGAAATATGAAGCCAACTTCAGGGAAGATTAAAATTTTAGATAAAGAAGTCAGCGAGCTAGCTGAAGAAAAACGGGCCAAATATATTGCACGCGTCTTTCAAGATCCAAAAATGGGCACTGCGCCACGGATGACGGTAAGTGAAAATTTATTGTTGGCAATGTACCGCGGAGAAAAACGTGGACTACAAAAACGGCAGCTAAAACAATATCAAGAGGATTTTGCAAAACTTTTAAAACTAACTGGTAATGGCTTAGAAAATCACTTAAACACGCCAACAGGACATCTTTCTGGTGGACAAAGACAAGCTTTAAGTTTACTGATGGCCACGATGAAAAATCCCGATTTATTATTATTGGATGAACATACAGCAGCTCTTGATCCTAAAACCTCTACGCAATTGATGGAGTTAACCAATCAACGCGTTGTAAAAAATCATCTAACTTGCTTAATGATTACGCATCGGATGGAAGACGCTTTAAAATATGGCAATCGTTTAATTGTTTTAGAAAAAGGGAAAGTTTTAAAAGATTTTAATGCTGAGGAGAAAAAACAATTGCAGATGGATGACTTGTTGCAACTATTTAAGTAAAATATCATTTATGCTATAATTCAATTGTATCATCAATTTTTTAAGGGGGATTTTATATAATGGATTTAAAAATTTTAAAAAAGAAATATATTATTTTTATTGCAGTAATTTGCTTTCTAGGTGCGATGGTTTTTGCAGAAAATAAGGTTTACGCTGAACCTCAAGAGTACACATGTGTAAAAAATGCTGAGGTAGGGTTCTTATTTAGTCAAATGGGTTTTCAAAAAAGAAAACCTTTTATAGCGGCTTTAGGTTCTTTATGTGTTCCTACAAATGGAAAAAAATTTACTGATCAAACAAAAACAATTATCTTTGATGCAGTCGAAAAAAAAGTTAAACTAAAAAATAAGCCTCAGGTTTATATTTATGATGTTGATACTGGAAGATTAACTCTTATTACTGAGACTGATCCTAGTACTGAAACTGAGGTTTTGAATCCATATAAAACATTACCAAAAGAATACCTTCAAGAACAACTTTTTAAGGCAATTAAAAAGAAGGACATTTCAAAAGTTCAACAAATTTTGGCAACTAATAAAATTAATATCAATGAACCGCTTTGTGATGGTTATACACCATTACAAATAGCAGTCTCTTTTGGAAGATTAGATATAGTTAAATATTTACTTACTATTCCTGGTATTAATATCAACGATAAGGGGTGTGTCGGAATCACTCCACTTTTCAAAGCAGTTAAGGAAAAAAATACGGATATTGTTGAAGCAATCCTTAATTCAGAAGGCGTTGCTATTGATGACCCTCACGATAAAGATGGATCTACTCCTTTGTTTATTGCTGTTCAAAATGAAGACCAAAATACTGTTAAATTATTAATGGAAAAAGGTGCAGACGCAAATAATGTCTGTAAGCAAGGTTATTCTCCTTTGCATCTTGCTGTTCAAAAAAAGTGTCCTGATATTGTTCAAATTATTTTAGATTATGAAGGCCGTGTAGATATTAATAGACCAACTAATTCTTCGTATGGAACTACTCCTCTATATATTGCTGCATCTAATGGAGACATAAAATCATTACAGTTGCTACTTGATAAAGGCGCGGATCCTAATATACCTAACAATCAAGGTGAATTTCCTCTTGATTGTGCTATTGATATTGAAGATCTTCCAATAGTTAATGTATTGTTGGATAATAGAGCAGGTATTAATACGCAACATCCCACCACTGGTTTTACACCTCTTTTAAGAGCTATCTGCATGAACAAATCTGATGAAATTGCTTTACGCTTAATTGAACGTGGTGCTGATATTACTTTAAAAAATAGTATCGGTTGTACTCCCTTTTTTGTTGCTGCTAAAAATGAAAAAATTGACCTTTTGAAAATATTGCATGAAAAAGATGGAAACACAATCAATGAGCCTAATGATCAAAATTTTACTCCTTTGAATTTTGCTGCCCAACATAATCTTCTTAAAACGCTCGATTGTTTAACTAGTCTAGACGCTAATCCTAATATACCAGATAACGAGGGATTCACACCCCTTTTTCGGGCTGTTGTTCGCAATCATTATGAATTTGCGAAAATATTAGTTGAAAAATATAAAGATATAATTGCATTAGATGCTTCAGCATTGGGCAGTACACCACTTATTTTTGCTGTCGATAAAAAACGTAATGAACTTGCTCAATTATTAATAGATGCTGGAAGCAATGTCAATGGTATTGTGGAAATTGATCAAGAAGAGGAAGCAAGAAAAAACAATTTAGCTGAAACGCCGCTTCGTGTTGCTATTAGAAGCCAAAATGCTCCAATGATTATCCCTATACTTTGTCATGAAAATTTTAATTTTACTTATGATTATATGGGAAATGCTATCGAATTGTTACAAGCTATTGGGGTTGGTGATTGTAACGTAATAGAAGCTTTACTCGGAAGTGAAAAAATACATATCACTGCTTCTATTCTTGATTTTACTAGTGATGAGGGAATTAAAGCTTTATTAAGAAGAAAATTGGAACCTTTGAAGCCTGCGGAAGAAGAGGAAGGGCCGGAACAGGAAAGTGGAGAGGAAGAAAAGGAAGAGGAAGAGCCAGAGTTAGAAGATGCTCCGCAGGATGTACAATTACCTCAACCGAATCCTTTGCTTGATCAAGCAGAAAGACCTTTAGCTCCAACATCGCCAATTAGAATACCTAGACCAGTAGATGATAATCCTTTATCGAAAATGATTATTCCTTTAGAGCAACAAGTTGCAGACTGGAGAGCGTTAAATAGCTTACTTAATCGCACAGCACCATTCCCATTGCGAGTTGATATACATACTATGAGTGCTGTTAAACCTATAAGGTATATTCAAGCTGTTTTCAATAGACTTTGTGGTTTGTTAGAGGATGGAGGTTACCCTGATGTGGAAGTCATTTTAATTACCGGTCGAGGAAATCATTCCAGACAACGAGGATTCTCAAAGCTTAAAAATGCTGTTCTTACAATAGCTAGAGAAAATCATTTCGGAGCTCAAGAATCCAGTGATCCAGGTAGATTATCCTTAAAAGTCACAAATTATCACTTTGTATAATTTTTTCATGCATATTAAAAACCTCGTATTATTAACTAATATGAGGTTTTAATTTTTTGGAATTACTTTAGCAATCATTAATATGTGCTGAAGATTTTTCACCGTTTCAGCCACAGTTAAATTTTTAGCATCGTATCTAGCAATCACAATAAAATCCACATCAGGACGAATTTCTGCAGAGAGTTCTAAAATCGCCTGACGGATTTTGCGTTTGATTTTATTTCTGGTTACAGCATTTCCAAGTTTTTTACTAACAGAAATGCCTACACGAAAATGTGGTTGCTTGCGCGGCGATAATTGATAAATGATAAAGCGCTTATTAGCATATGATTTTCCGGTATGAAAAACTGCCTGAAATTCTTTTTCTTTTTTAACTCTATATGATTTTCGCAAAATTTTCGCATCCTTATCTAGCTACTATATGCTAGTTTATCCAAAAATGCATTTTTGGCAAAGATCTTTTTAAGATAAAATGGATGAAAGATGTGATGGAAAGATTTTTAAAATCCATTATCTAATTTCGGAGGCAATGATGGAAAAATTAAAAATTATCTTAACTAGTATCTGGAAATTTTTAAAACCTTATTTGATAAAATATCATATATGGCGCAAGCGAATTTGGCGTAAGTATCAAATTAATAAAATTGTTATTTTATTAACATTAACTTTAGTTCTAATTTCTTCAGCATATTTATTTTATCTAGCCAAGACTGCAAATGTTAAAACCTTAAAATCTTCTTTATCAGCTAAGACAGAGATTTATGACGATAAAGGTGCTGAGGCGGGCTATCTTTTTGGGCAAAAGGGAACATACGTAAAATTAGATGGCATTTCACAACATATCCAAGATGCGGTCATTTCAACAGAGGACAAAACTTTTTATAAAAATCGCGGAGTGGATGTTTTTGGTATTTTTCGTGCAGCAGTTCGTAACATTTTGCATGGAGGAATTGCTGGAGGTGGTTCGACTATTACACAGCAACTAGCCAAAAATGCTTATTTAACACAAAAACAAACATGGGATCGTAAAGCGCGCGAGTTATTCTTAGCTTTTGAGATTAATAAAAAATACAGCAAACAAGATATTTTGGCGATGTATTTAAACAATGCCTATTTTGGCAATGGTATTTGGGGTGTGGAAGACGCCGCTCATAAATATTTTGGCAAAAGTGCTAATGATGTAAATATTGGTGAAGCAGCCATTTTAGCAGGTCTTTTAAAAGGTCCTGAAATTTATAATCCAATTAATTATCCCCAAAATGCCAAATATCGTCGTGATACTGTGCTGCAATTGATGGTTAATAACAAAAAATTAAGTCAAAAAGAAGCAGACGATGAAGCAAGTATTGCTATCACCTCACAAAGTCACTATGTAGCTCTAAAGAAAGATAACTATAAATATCCATCGTTTTTTGATGCGGTGATTTCCGAAGCGGAGAAGAAAGCAAAAATTTCAGAGCAAGATATTTTGATTAAAGGTTATAAAATTTATACTACCTTAAATCAAAAGTATCAAAATGTAATGCAGGATTTTTACGCAGATGCTGATAACTTCCCGCAAGCTCAAGATGGGCAAGTAGCGCAATCAGCAACAGTTGCAATGGACCCAGAAACAGGTGGTGTGCAAGCCTTAGTTGGGGAAGTTGGCGATCCAGAAAAGCATGTTTTTAGAAGTTTCAATTATGCTACGCAAAGTGTGCGTTCACCAGGTTCTGCCATTAAACCACTAGTTGTTTATACACCGGCTATTCAGCAAGGGTATAAAATGGGCGAAATGTTACCTAATAATGAAAAAATATTACAGGAAATCGCGCAAATGCCAGAATTCGACCAAGCAGAGCATACAACAAATTATAGCAATACATATAGTGCAGATACTCCTATGTATCAAGCTCTAGCTCAAAGTTTAAATATCCCAGCTGTTTATTTAGAAAGTAAAATTGGACTAAGTAAAGCATTTAATACAGGTAAGAAATTTGGCTTGCCTTTACAAGAAAAAGATAGATATTATGGTTTAGCTTTAGGTGGACTTGCTCGCGGCGTTTCACCATGGACAATGACGCAAGCTTATGGAACTTTTGGCAATAGCGGGGAAATGATTGAAGCGCATTTGATAAATAAAATTGTGGATGCAACCGGAGATGTGGTTTATGAAGCTAATCCTGAAGTAAGAGCGATTGTTTCAAAAAGGACAGCAATGAAAATGACAAGCATGATGCTTGGTACCTTTAGCAATGGCACAGGAGTAAGTGCTACGCCTTTAGGATACAAACTTGCTGGTAAAACAGGAACAACAGAAACAAGCTTTGATGCTAGTAAATCAAAAGATCAATGGATTATCGGTTATAATCCAGATGTTGTAATTACAACTTGGTTAGGCTTTGAGAAAACGGATGAAAACCACTATCTTAAAACAGATGCAGCGCAGCGCGGATCAATTATTTTTCGTTCGATAGCTAATGGAATACTGCCGCTTACTTCGAAAAAAACTTTTGATAATTTGTATCCAGGAATTCAAAATGCTTATAATATTGCAGGCGAAGATTCGACAGATTTAAATCAAGATATGGAACCTGAAGATAGTAAAGTTAAAAATTTAAAGAAAAAAGCCGAAGATGTTTTAAAAAAAGTTAAAGAAAATACTGGAAAGCTTGATAAAATAGTAGATAAAGCAAAAGAAGGAATTAGTAAAATAAAAAATTTTTTCGAAAGGTAATTAATGATGAACATTTATGATACAGCTAATCAGCTAGAGCGTGAACTGCGCTCCTTACCTGAATATACGGCATTAAAAGAAGAAATAATAAAAGTAAAAGCAGATAGCAAAGCTGCTGAATTATTCGAAGAATTTAAAAAGATGCAAAAAAATTTAGAACAAAAGATGTTAAAAGGTGAAATGCCTACTTCTGAAGAACAAACGAAAATGCAAGAAGTAGCTGAAAAAATTGATAAAAATGAAGTTCTATCTACTATGCTGCAAAAAGAACGCGCTTTTAGCATGATCGTTGAAGATGTTATGAAATTAATCCAAGCACCCGTTCAAGAAATATATAAGTAAATGGAGATAACAATTACAGCTACAGCAGATAGTGTTTTTCAAGCAAAAAAAATGCTTGAAGCAGGTGTTGATGTTTTATATATCGGAGAATCAGCGTTTGGTTTACGCCTTGCAACTTCTTTTACGCGTGAAGAGCTAAAAGAAGTTGTTTCTTTAGCGCACCAAGTTCAGACAAAAGTTACAGTAGCGGTTAATGCCTTAATGCATCCAGACAAAATCAAAAATGTTTTGGAGTATTTGCAATTTTTAGAAGCGATTTTAACTGATCAAATTGTGGTTTCTGATCCTGGCGTTATTTTTCTTTTACAAAAAGCAGGACTAAGCCTTCCCTTTATCTATGAAGCATCAACTTTTGTAACAAGTGCAAGACAAGTAAATTTTTGGGCACAAAAGGGTGCCGTTGCTGCTGTTTTAGCGCGTGAATTGCCAGCTAAGGAACTTTTTTTAATGCGTGATCAATTCTTAATTCCAACGGAAATTCTTGTCTACGGGGCAACAGTGATTCAACATTCAAGAAGGCCATTGTTGCAAAATTATTTTAATTTTATCAAGATCAATGAAGATCAAAGCCTGGCGCGTGATTGGTCTCTTACTGAACCGCAAGATCCTCATTCGCATTATTCTATTTTTGAAGATCAGCATGGAACACATATCTTTGCAAATAATGATGTAAATTTATTGCTAGAATTAGAAAAGCTAGCCAGTTGGGGTTATCATTATTGGAAGTTAGACGGGCTGTATACGCCTAGAGAAAATTTTGTAAAAATTGTTGAACTTTTTGTTAAGGCAAAATCTATGCTTAAAGCAGGTAAATGGAACCTAGCCAAAGCAACTTTATTGGATGAAGATGTGCGGCGTTATCATCCGCAAAATAGAGGATTGGACGAAGGTTTTTTTGCTTTAAATTTTGAAGATGTTGAATAAAAAGAAGGAATAAAAGTGAGTCATTTACATGATTTTGTTTGTTTTGATATGATTTCAAGAGTTGATTGGCATCAATTTGCAGTACAAGAAGAAGCTCCTTTATCGGCAGAAGAGTTAGAAGGAATCAAGTCGTTAAATGATGCGATTTCTTTGCAAGATGTGCAAGAAATTTATATGCCACTAACACATTTAATTGAAGTTTACCGCCAAAATTATAAATCGCTATCCGTAACAAAGGGCCTGTTTTTGCATCGTTTTTTGCAAGTTCCACCCTTTATTATTGGTATCTCAGGAAGTGTGGCAGTTGGGAAATCTACGATTGCTCGTTTGCTTCAAAAACTTTTAAGTCGAACATTTCGCCGCTTAAAGGTAGAGTTAATCACAACGGATGGTTTTTTATACTCGACTGCTGAGCTTACCAAGCGTGATTTAATAAAGCGCAGAGGTTTTCCTGAAAGCTACGATATGACAAAAATGTTAAACTTTTTGCGTAAGGTTAAAGCAGGTCAAGAAAAAGTTTCTTCACCAGTATATTCGCATGAAATTTATGATATTGTGGACGGTGAGAAGATCACCCTAAATCGACCAGAAATTTTAATTGTGGAAGGGATCAATGTCTTTCAACTTCCGCAAAATCAAAATATTTATGTTAGTGACTTTTTTGATTTTACAATTTATGTGGATGCAGCAGAGAAAATGATTAAAACTTGGTATCTAGAGCGCTTTGAGCAACTGTTAGAATATGCCAAAGAAAGACCAGATAACTTTTATTATCGTTACGCTCAGTGGCCAAGAAAAAAAGCGATTAAAGAAGCATTGAAAGTTTGGCAAAATGTAAATTTGGTTAACTTGAAAAATTATATTTTACCTACGCGTAGTCGAGCAGATGTTATTTTGCATAAAGGACTTAATCATGTGATTGATAAATTGTATTTAAGAACCTGTTAATGATCTCCATAATGGCGAAATTTATGTTAATTTTACGCACTTCGTCGTTAAAAAGCCTCGAAATAGCACCACTATTTTTACGTTTTTTGCCTAGAATTGCGTAAAAATTTTCCAAAAATTTCATCCATAGAGAGACAAGTTAACAGATTCTAAGAAGTTATTAAGCAAGGAGTATTTTCGTGGCAGTAATTGTAGATGAAGTGAATGAAGTAGAAAAGATTATTGTTTTAGATTATGGCTCACAGTATAACCAATTGATTACGCGCAGAATCCGTGAATTTGGCGTCTTTTCAGAATTGTTAAGTCATAAAATTTCAGCAGATGAAGTGTGCAGGATCAAACCTCTTGGCATTATTCTTTCAGGTGGACCAAATTCCGTATATGATAAAAATGCTTTTGAAATTGATCCTAAAATTTTTGAGCTAGGCATTCCTATTTTGGGAATTTGCTATGGTATGCAGTTAATTGCATACAACTTAGGTGGTAAGGTTGAGCCAGCACTAAATCATGAGTACGGTAAAGCCATTTTAGAGGTGATAAATGATAACGCTGCATTGTTTAAAAATACACCCAAAGAGCAGCAGGTGTGGATGAGTCATGGCGATTTAGTAACAGAAACACCAAGTGGTTTTGAAGTTGTCGGAACATCCAAAGATTGTCCCATTGCAGCAATGCAAGATGTGAGTCGAAATTTTTATGGTATTCAATTTCATGCAGAGGTGCGCCATTCGAAGTATGGAATTAAAGTGCTGCGTCACTTTGCTTTTGATATTTGTCAAACGTCTGGCAACTGGTCGATGAAGAATTTTATTGAACTGCAGATTGAGAAGATTCGTAAAAAAGTTAAAGATCGCAAAGTTTTACTTGGATTATCAGGCGGTGTGGATTCATCGGTTGTTGGCGTATTACTGCAAAAAGCAATTGGCAAGCAATTGACTTCTATTTTTGTTGATCATGGATTATTGCGCAAAGGCGAAGCCAAGCAAGTGATGAACACTTTGGGTGGAAAGTTTGGATTAAACATCATTAAAGTGGATGCAAGTAAGCGCTTTTTAAGCAAGCTTGCTGGTGTGAGCGATCCAGAAAGGAAACGAAAAATCATTGGTAATGAATTTGTTTATGTCTTTGATGACGAAGCTTCCAAACTAAAAGGCGTCGATTTTTTAGCGCAGGGAACGCTTTATACTGATGTGATTGAGTCAGGTACAAAAACCGCGCAAACGATCAAATCACATCATAATGTTGGTGGTTTGCCTGAGAAGATACAGTTTGAGTTGATTGAGCCGCTTAATACTTTGTTTAAAGATGAAGTACGTGCCTTGGGAACACAGCTTGGGATGCCGGATAAAATTGTATGGCGTCAGCCATTTCCCGGTCCTGGACTTGCCATTCGCGTAATGGGCGAGATTACAGAGGAAAAATTAGCAGTGGTGCGCGAGTCAGATGCCATTTTACGGGAAGAAATTGCGTTTGCAGGGCTAAATCGCGATATTTGGCAATATTTTACAGTGAATACAGGCGTGCGCTCTGTGGGTGTAATGGGCGACACTCGGACGTATGATTACACGCTAGCTATTCGTGCTATTACTTCCATTGATGGAATGAGCGCAGATTTTGCCCGCATTCCTTGGGATGTTTTGCAAAAGATTTCAGTGCGAATTGTCAATGAAGTAAATCATGTCAATCGAGTGGTATACGATATTACTTCTAAACCGCCAGCAACAGTTGAATGGGAATGATTTTTGATTGAAAAATCTATATGGAGGAAGAATGAATGGCCAAAACATTTGAAGAATCACTTGCTGAGCTAGAGACACTTGTTGGTAAATTAGAACAAGGAGAGGTTCCGCTAGAAGAAGCATTAACCACTTTTCAACAAGGGATGAAACTAAGTAAAGAGTTAACTGATACTTTAAAAAAGGCTGAAAAAACTTTAGCTAAAATTATGAATGAAGAAGGTTTAGAAGTCCCTTTTGAAGAAGGTGAATAGGTTTGAAGCAAACATTTACGGATTTTCAAGATCATTATCGACCACTAATTGATCAAATTCTTTTTAAACTGGTAAAAACATTAGAAGCCCCTAAACTTTTAAAAGACGCTATGCTTTACTCGCTTACAGCTGGTGGCAAACGCATTCGCCCAATGCTGACGCTTACTGTTCTGGCTTCTTTTAAGCAGAAAATAGACGAAGAGACTTTAAAGATAGCAAGCGCTATTGAGCTGATTCACACTTACTCATTGATTCATGATGATTTGCCGGCAATGGATAATGATGACTTCAGACGAGGCAAGTTAACCAATCATAAAATTTACGGTGAAGGAATGGCGATTTTAGCAGGAGATGCCTTGCTTGCACTTGCTTTTCAAGTTCTAACGCAAAATGCTTCAAATGAAAAGCTCGGATTTGAGCTAGTGAAGTTGCTGGCAAAAGTTGCCGGAGCAACTGGCATGGTCGGTGGTCAAGTACTAGATATTCAAGGTGAAGGACAGCGCTTGCCATTAGATCAAATGCAAAAAATGCATCGCCTAAAAACAGGTGCTTTACTTTCTTATGCAGTAGAGTCAGGTTTTTTAATTATGCATTTTTTAGCTCAAAAACAAGGCAAAGTGATAAATGAGCAAATAAAAAAATACTTTCTAATTTATGCAAAAAGTTTTGGGTTAGCCTTTCAAATCCGAGACGATATCTTAGATATCACCAAAACTACAGAAGAACTAGGAAAAACGGCCGGCAAAGATATTGCAATGGAAAAAAGTACTTATCCATCGCTTTTAGGTCTGACTGGAGCAAAAGATGCTTTAGTGCAAGAGATTACAAAAGCTAGTGCAACCATTGTATCTGTCGAAAAAATGCAACCAACTTTTAATGGTGAGTTACTGCGACAATTTGTACAGACTTTGAAAGTAGAGGCAACATAGTGAAAAAAGAACGGGTAGATATTTTAGCGGTAAAGCAAGGCTTATTTCCCACCCGTGAAAAAGCCAAGCGCGCGATTATGGCTGGTTTAGTGGTATCAAACCTTTTTGGTGAACGCTTTGATAAGTCAGGAGAAAAGATTTCAGAAGAAACGGTTCTTCGCATCAAGGGGGAAATTTTTCCTTATGTCTCACGCGGTGGTTTAAAGCTAGCTAAAGCTTTAGAAGTTTTTGATATATCTTTGCAAAATAAAACTGTTTTAGACATCGGTGCTTCTACAGGTGGTTTTACCGATGTTGCTTTGCAAAATGGAGCAAAACTCGTTTATGCCTTAGATGTCGGAATAAACCAACTTGACTGGGAAATTCGTCAAGATCCGCACGTAATCGTTATGGAAAAAACCAACTTTCGCTATTCTAAACCAGAAAATTTCATACAAGGTTTACCAGAAATTGCTACTATTGATGTCTCCTTTATCTCACTCAAGTTAATGCTAAAGCCTCTGTATAAAATTTTAGAGATTAATGGCGAAGTAATAGCCTTAATCAAACCGCAATTTGAAGCAGGAAAAGAACAAGTTGGCAAAAACGGTATTGTCCGTGAGCAAAAAATTCATCAGCAAGTTATTGAAAAGGTTTTTCAATCTGCGGTGAAATTGAATTTTGATGTGTTAAATCTTAATTTTTCACCCATCACTGGTGGAAAAGGGAATATTGAATTTTTAGCTCACTTACGAAAAGCAAAAAAAACAGGAACCATTGCTGGAAATATTAATGTGAATAAAACTGTCAATGCTGCAGGTGAATTATTATAATTTTTAGAAAAAACGAAAAGCAACGGATAATTTCACTAGAGAACGTTGTGAGCACACTTTAAACACTAAAAAGATCCAAAAATTCTTTTGTCCGTTGATAACTTAACTGCCCTGGAGCACTTGCTTTATGAAAACTTGCAAAAGTATACGAAGAATTTGTAATTGAACCTGCAAGCCGTGAGATAGCTCCTAACTTTCCCATAGCCATTGTAATAACTTTTTGGCTAGATTGATCAGTGAATTTTCTGGTTGCGACCATTAAATTAAGAACATCTTCACCAGAGTTCGCCATAGTCGCTATCTTGATAATTGTGGTATTAAACTTACTCATTTCTTCAAACTGTTTTTCCAAAATTTTCAATTCTGGTGTTTTCGTAAAATCATGTAAACTCAAAATCGTTATAATTTGACTTTGTTTTGCATAATCTATTAATAAATTGCAAATTTTTTGAGGTAAATTAAATTCAATATCAATCATGTCAATTTGTTTTTGACTGATTATATAATGCAATAAAGCATAAATATTTTCGGGTGAAAATTGTCCTTGTCCGCCTTCTTTGATGCTTCGATAAGTAAAAAGTAAAGGTGTATCTTGAAGGATTTCTTTTAATTTACCTGCAATTTGAGCAAGCTTAGTAATTCCTGTTATTTCAGCAAAATCTACTCGCCATTCCACCACTGCAACATTTGCTTGCTTCATCATTTTTGCTTCTTCTAAAATTTTACTGTGCTCTTTTTCTGTAATCGAAACAATAATTATAGGTTTAGTCATCAAGCTCATCCCTTTATATTTATATGCATAAAATATTTAAATACCTATCCACAACTGCTATACTTCATTTAAATGTAGTAGTTATTTTGAATGTACCTTTTTCAGAAAGGAAGTGCAAATTTATGCTTTGCCAAATTTGCGACACAAGAAACGCAACTATCCATCTTTATTCAAAAGCAGGCGAAAGAAAAATACAGTTAGATTTTTGCCAGGGTTGTTATCAAAAAGTAAAAGAACTAAAGATGAAATATGGCAAGAAACAGCCATCAACATCAAATAAAAAAAATTTTGCTGATGGAAAATGGGATGAACTTCTTAAGATGGCAAATAAATATTTAAGCGATATTAACGATGATGATTTACCATTCCCGATGAAAACGCTTTTTTCAGATGATTGGTATGACGATAAACCTATTAAAGTTGATAATTTTCATCGACGAAAATATATGATGACCAACGAATTTCTAAGAGAATTCGGTACCAATATCACAGAAATTGCTCGTGAAGGGGGAATTGATCCTGTTGTTGGTCGAGATACAGAGATTAAACGTGTGATTGAAATTCTAAACCGTCGTACAAAAAACAATCCTGTTTTAATTGGTGAACCTGGTGTTGGTAAGACAGCAGTTATTGAAGGCTTAGCGCAAAAAATTGTCAATGATGATGTTCCCAAAAAATTACAAGGTAAAGAAATTATTCGTTTAGACGTTGCTTCTTTAATACAAGGAACGGGTATTCGTGGTCAATTCGAAGAACGAATCCAAAAATTAATCAAAGAAGTTACAAAGGGTCAAGATGTTATTTTATTTATTGATGAAATTCATGAAATTGTTGGAGCAGGATCAACCACTGATAGTAGTATGGATGCGGGAAATATTTTAAAACCTGCTTTAGCTCGTGGTGAGTTACAGCTTATTGGTGCCACTACGCTGAATGAATATCGCATCATTGAAAAAGATGCCGCTTTAGAAAGACGAATGCAACCTGTTCAGGTAGATGAACCAAATGTGGAGGAAACCATTGCTATTTTAAAAGGTTTGCAAAAACGTTACGAAGATTTTCACCATGTATCTTATACCGACAAAGCAATTGAAGCCGCAGCAATTCTTTCTAATCGCTATATCCAAGATCGTTTCTTGCCAGACAAGGCAATTGACTTGCTTGATGAAGTTGGCTCAAAATTAAATTTAACTTTGAACTTTGTTGATCCTAAAGATATTGAAGAAAAATTAGAACAGGTTAGAATTCAAAAAAGTAGAGCAACCGCAAAGGAAGATTATGAAAAAGCTGCTTATTTTCGCGATCAAATGAAACAATTGCAAGAATTAAAAGATAAAAAAATAACTGATCAAAATACTCCAATAATTACCGAAAAAGAAATGGAAGCTCTTGTAGAAGAAAAAACAGGTATTCCTGTTGGAGAGCTGAAAGAAAAAGAACAGACTCAGCTTGTTCATTTGGTTGAAGATTTGAAAAAAAATGTTAAAGGACAAAATGAAGCTGTTGAAAAAGTAGCTAAAGCTATTCGAAGAAATCGAATTGGCTTAGGAAAACAAAATCATCCAATTGCTTCTTTCTTATTTATTGGTCCGACTGGTGTTGGTAAAACAGAGTTAGCTAAACAATTAGCTTTTGAACTCTTTGGCTCAATAAACTCGATGATTCGTTTTGATATGAGCGAATACATGGAGAAGCACAGTATCTCCAAACTTATCGGTGCACCTCCTGGTTATGTGGGCTATGAAGAAGCTGGACAATTAACAGAAAAAGTTCGTCGCCATCCTTATTCATTGATTTTATTGGATGAAATTGAAAAAGCTCATCCTGATATCATGCATACCTTTTTGCAAATTTTAGATGATGGACGCTTAACTGATGCTCAAGGTCGAATTATAAGTTTTAAGGATGCCATTATTATTATGACCAGCAATGCAGGATCTGATACAAATGAATCAAATGTTGGTTTTGGTGCCACTCTTAGCGGAACAACAAAATCAATTTTAAATCAATTACACAATTACTTTACTCCAGAGTTTTTAAATCGTTTTGATGGGATTATTGAGTTTAAGCCATTAAGCAAGAAAACTTTACTTTCAATTGTTTCGCTAATGCTTGCTGAAGTAAATGAGCAGCTTCATACGCAAAATATTAAAGTTGATATTTCAAAAGATGTTCAAAAAAAAATTGTGGCACTAGGATACAACCCTGATATGGGGGCACGTCCGCTTCGACGTATTATTCAAGAAACGATTGAAGATAAGATAGCTGATTTTTATTTAAAACATCCAGAAGAAAAAGAGTTAACAGCAACCATCGTCGACAATGAAATAATCATCCAATCTAAAAACAAACAGCCATCAAATATTTCCACAAATGCTGTTAAAGATAATCCGGAAGAGAAAAAATAAAAGAAAAAAAGCTCTCAAAAAATGAAAAATAATTCACAAAAAAGTAAGGGTAGAAAAACTTTTAACCTTGCTTTTTTCTTTTTGTGTCATTTATTTGCTAATAACAAATGAAATTGATAGAATAAATGTACGGCTTGAAAGAGAGATGTTTTAAAAAAATAAAATGAGAGGATTTTAGAATGAAATTAATAAAGATAACAAGCGATCATCCTCGCTTAGTACTTAATCAACTTGAGAGCACTGATGCACAATTGGTAGAAATTTACTCTTTAGGCAACACTGTTGTTATTTATACAGAAGCACCTTTCCATAATGAAATTGTATTGACAAATAAAAGACGTAGCATTAGCAATGATGAGATAAAAATTGTTAAAAAATTTTTCAAACGTAAAATGAGAAACTTTGCATATAACGAAAAAGATATTATCATCTCAAAAGCAAATGGTTTAGTTGAGATTTCTGTTCCTTATGAAAATTAATAAAGATAATGATTTATTGAAATAAAGAATGAATTAATTCAGCAAAAGCAGAGCATTTTATTCTTATTTTTTTTGAGACTCTTAGAGATCGTTAACAGGCTCTTAAATTTGTATTTATAAAAATTAATGTAATTTAGAAAACAACATTAATCCAAAAAGAATAATTGCAATTATAGCTACACCGTCAATAACCCCTAGTCCAATAAACATCACTGTATTTAATTTCCCTGACAATTCTGGTTGACGAGCTATACTCTTCATTGTTGTCATGACCACAATTGCATTTCCAATCGCTGCACCAATAACTGACAACCCGATTAACAAGCCAATTCCTATACCTAGAGTATTCATGACATCATTTCTCCTTCATTAACGTCCCAATTTTATTATTCAATTCCAGTAAGATACAGGAATATACTAGCAAACATCATATTTAATAACAAGTAATTCTTCGCTGCATCATTGTTTTAACTGAACAGCGATATTTGAAAAAATCTACTCATGTATTATTTCAAAAGTAAGCATCGTATTGTAAGGTACTTCGACCAAAATTCAATAATGATACCGCATAGCTACAAAAACAAGAATATCATTTTTTACAGTGTAAACGATACGATGCTCATCAGTAATCCGTCTTGACCAATAACCACTAAAATCATGTTTTAAAGGTTCTGGCTTCCCAATACCTTCAAAAGGATGACGATTTATATCTTCAATTAATTTGTGAATACGTTTAACAATTTGCTTATCATTTTTGTACCACCATTCATAATCCTCCCAAGCGTTGTCATGCCAAAGTTTTTTCATTAATCTACCTCAAACAATGGCCGTTCTTGAGTTAAACCTTTTCCAATATCAAAAATTGCTTGCTTAATTCGTATACGATTTTTTGGTGAACGCATAAGATAAATTGTTTCCATCCAAGAGTCATAGTCACTACGACTCATCACAACAATGTCACTATCATCATTGGTAGTAACTGTAAGGCGCTCTGCATCTTCATTAACATTACGCATAAAAGAGCGTAAATTTTGCCGAAATTTACTGTAAGAAACTGCTTTCATTAAAATCAACTCCTATTATTTAACGTACAATTTTATTGTACAATTAAAAATGAGTTTTGACAATTCTTAAGCGAGAGTTTATTCTAAACAAAAATAGCAAGATCGTAATGAAAAAGAGGAGTAACTTTATCATTGATAATAAGAACCTCGTATATTATTAATAGTCAGATTCTAAGCGATTTTGGGATAGTGTAAGCCAAAGAATCAAGATTAAGTGAAGGGCACTTTTGAGCGATTAAACAGAATTTTAGAGTTGTCGATTTTTCGAAAGTAGGGTGGAACCGCGTTTGTCAAAGCAATCGTCCCTATGTTTTTTTAAAGTTGCTTATTAACTTTTTGAAGACATAGTGTGACGATTTTTTGTTTTAGAATCTGTCTACTATCTTTCAGTGGACGAAATTTTTGAATAATTTTGTGCAATTTTAGGCAAAAAACGTAGGTTTAGCGGTGCTAAATCGAGGCTTTTTAACAACAAAGTGCAAAAAATTATCAAAAACTTTCGCCGCTAGAAGATAGTAGACAGATTCTTAGAAAGGAAGAGTGTGATGACAAAGAGCTTAAATGTTCAAGAGATGATTTTAACACTGCAAAATTTTTGGTCGAGTCAAGGTTGTTTAGTAATGCAAGCTTATGATATAGAAAAAGGTGCGGGAACAATGAGCCCATATACTTTTTTGCGAGCTATTGGTCCAGAGCCGTGGAATGCTTGTTATGTAGAACCTAGCAGACGCCCAGCAGATGGACGATACGGCGAAAATCCTAATCGTTTGTACCAGCATCATCAATTTCAGGTGGTAATGAAACCGTCTCCTGAAAATATTCAAGAGCTATATTTAGAAAGTTTAAATTTATTGGGCATTGTTGCAAATGAACATGATATTCGTTTTGTAGAGGATAATTGGGAGAACCCTTCGATGGGCTGTGCTGGTCTTGGCTGGGAAATTTGGCTAGATGGCATGGAGATTACCCAGTTTACTTACTTCCAGCAAGTTGGCGGACTTAGCGTTAAACCAGTTACTGCTGAGCTAACTTACGGACTTGAGCGACTTGCTTCTTATATTCAAGAAGTAGACTCGGTTTATGATTTAAGATGGTCGCGTGATGTAAAATACGGCGAAATTTTTAAACAGCCTGAATACGAGCATTCGAAATATTCTTTTGAGTTATCTGATCAAAAGCTATTGTTAAACAATTTTGAATGTTTCGAACAAGAAGCAAAACGTTGTATTGCCGAAAATTTAGTTCATCCAGCATATGATTATATTTTAAAATGCTCTCATGCTTTTAATTTACTGGACGCTAGAGGTGCAGTTTCTGTAACAGAAAGAGCAAAATTTTTAGCACGAATTCGCAATATGGCTAAATCAGTAGCTAAGATTTTTGCCAACGAGCGAAAAAGATTAGGTTATCCATTATTAAACAAGCAGGAGGTGATTTAAATGGCAAAGGATTTGCTGTTAGAAATCGGTTTAGAAGAAATGCCAGCTTATATCATTCTTCCTGCAATGAAGCAACTCAAAGAAAAAACGGCGCCGTTTTTGAAAAAAAACCGTTTATCGTTTAAAGAAATTGAGGCTTTTTCAACTCCGCGTCGCTTAGCTATACGCGTTTTTAATATAGCAGATAAGCAAGAAGATATCAAAGAAGAAATTAAAGGACCGGCCAAAAAAATTGCTTTAGATGAAAAACAAAATTGGACAAAAGCAGCTAAAGGCTTTGTACGCTCTCAAGGTCTTAGTACAGATGATATCTTTTTTAAAGAGATCAAAGGTGTAGAATATCTTCATATCACCAAATTTATCAAAGGACTACCATCTTTTGAAATATTAACAGGACTGAAAGATGTAATTATGAATTTAACTTTTCCTGTATCAATGCGATGGGCTGATTACGATTTTCAATATATTCGTCCAATTCATTGGATTGTGGCAATGCTTGATGAAGAGGTCATTTCCTTTAGTGTTTTAGATATTCAAACAGGTAACTTTTCGCGATCTCATCGTTTATTAGATAAAGAAGTAACTTTTGCTTATCCAGCTGAGTATTTAACACGTTTAGCAGAGGCAGATGTGATGGCTGACGTTGCTAAACGAAAAACAATGATTATTGATCAGATTCAAAAAATTGCGCATCAAAATAATTGGACAATTGATTTAGATGAAGATTTGCTGACAGAAGTGGTTAATTTGGTGGAGTATCCAACTGCCTTTTTAGGGGAGTTTGCTAAAAAATATTTGGCTGTTCCTGAAGAAGTACTAATTACCTCGATGAAAGAACATCAACGCTTCTTTTATGTCAGAGATGCTGATGGACAATTAAGTCCACATTTTATTTCCGTGCGTAATGGTCGTACAGATCATCTGGAAAATGTTATTAAAGGCAATCAAAAGGTCTTAGTAGCTCGTCTAGAAGATGCAAAATTTTTCTGGGAGGAAGATCAAAAACTTAAAATTGCTGATTTGACGGAGAAATTAACGCGGGTTACATTTCATGAAAAAATCGGAACATTAGCTGAACATATGCAGCGCACAAAAATCATTGCCAAAATTTTAGCCGAAAAATTGGCAATTCCTATCAGTGAAAAAGAGAATTTACTGCGTGCAGCAGAGATTTATAAGTTTGATCTACTAACAAATATGGTCGGCGAATTTCCTGAATTACAAGGAACAATGGGTGAAAAATATGCTGTTTTAGCAGGTGAAAACAAAGCTGTAGGGCAAGCAATTCGTGAACATTATTTACCTGCTGGTTTAAATGACCCTTTACCAAAATCTGATATTGGTGCCATTCTAGCTCTTGCTGAAAAAATCGAAACGCTTTATAGTTTTTTCTCTGCCAGATTAATCCCTTCTGGTTCAAACGATCCTTATGCTTTACGTCGCAGCGCTTTAGGCATAATTCGTATTATTGAAGAACGCGGGTGGAGTTTTTCCTTTGCTGACTTACAGGAAACAATTTTTGCGGCAGTGAATAAGGAAGTATTCAAGTATCTTGTTAAAGAAGAAGTATTTGATTTTATCAAAGCGCGAATGAAGAAAGTTTTACAACAAAAAGGAATTCGTTATGACTTAATTGAAGCAACCCTTGGTGGGCATTCAACGGAAATTACATCTTTAATTAAGATAGCAAATACTTTGCAAAAACATGTAAATGATGAGAATTTTAAATCGGTGATGGAAAGTTTAACCCGAATTATCAATCTAGCACAAAAAGCAGAAAAAATAGTTCCAGTAGATCCAGCTTTATTTGAAAATAATGAAGAAAAACAGCTATATAAGGTTTTTAAAACAGTTTACAAAAATATCAAAGCTACGTCGTCAGCAGAGAAAATTTATAAAAAACTAATTAGTTTGCAAAAGCCAATTGACGCATACTTTGAAAATACTTTTGTCAATGCAGAAAATGAAACAATCAAATTCAATCGTTATAGCCAGTTAGTTGAAATTGCCGAATTAATTTTAAACTTTGCTGATGTAAGAAAAATTATTGTGAAATAAAAAATCGTGTAAGAGCCAATTAACGATGATCTTACACGGTTTTTTATATAAAGATAATTAGCGTGCCACAAACCCGTAATTATCCATTTCTTCCCAGCCATTCCTTTTGGCTTGATCGATTTCGTTTTGATTTACAGTCCACATTTCATCATATACTGTAATTCCTTTTTTCTTTTGCACTTCTTCTTGTAATTTATTACCCAGATGAGTGATCTTTGTTCCAGAGCCACCTTGAGCTACAAAGAAAATTCCTTCTTCTCGATAGTCTTTATCACTTCTAAATGAAGCAGCTTCAGATTCTGGTCTATAAAGCCAAGGAGTTCCTTTATAGTTTTTATCTTTGTCGTTTCGAAGATCATAGAAACGACAAACTTTTACAGTGCCTGGCATTTGAGTAGGATATGCTGGAAAGGCTAATTGTTCATATTTATAATCAAGATCTTTTGCTGCCTTATCAACTTCAATTCGATTGATTGTCAACATATGAGTATCTTTATCTTTAGCATATAAACGATAAAGGTTAGTTACAGAACATCCTAATATATCACCCAAAATTTGTGATGAAAGATGACCTTCGTTAAACATGCCTATTAAAACATTCGTAGCCTCTGCGCCAGCATTAACTCCGTTCATAAAAGAAGCCCATCCTGCAATAGTAGGATAAACAAATAATACTAACTGTCCTGGTGACTCAGTGAACGAAAGAACAGAGTACGAAATGGTTCCTCCCTTAACGCCTAGGTCAGTAATTTTAAGAACAGGTTTGACATCAGTAAATGAAGAGCCAAAAACTCTAGCCGTAATTTCTGGACTAGCTCCTGAAGGCTTAGCAAATAAGTTTGAAGTTACATCATCT
This sequence comes from Lactobacillales bacterium, assembly GCA_031268845.1. Classification (GTDB taxonomy): domain Bacteria; phylum Bacillota; class Bacilli; order Lactobacillales; family Streptococcaceae; genus JAIRLR01. The sequence continues at coordinate 25,627 of JAIRWP010000094.1, forward strand.
CCTGGTTGTCGCACAACAATTGTTAATTCACTAACACCAGCTAAACCACGATCAAGAAATCTTTCTGCATTTTGACGAACATCATCACCTATTTTAACTTTCGCATAAAAAGCATCTTTATCTCGATCAGCTGCACCATTTCCTGCTCCAATCCAACAAGAAACATCAGGGTAATGTGAGCCACCATGATCAAGTAATTGTAAGTCCGAACCTTCTACAAAGAAAGATCCAGGATCAGTAGTAGCACTAACGTTTTTTACAATCTTCTTTTCTGGTAATACTTTGTATGGATCAGCTTTAACAACACTGAAACCAGCTGATGCAGTTAGCATACTAGCCGTTCCTAACAATAACAATTTTTTTAACTTTTTGTTTTTCAATTTTTACCTCTCCTTTATTTCTAAACAATAAACAACCATGCGCTAATAAGTGCCCCCATACTTTCTGATGAATTATTTTGCCATACTAACAAGCTGTTGTCAAATTTCATAGGCATTTGAACTATTTGCAAGAGAAGTATTATTTGAGAGCTTTGTAAGAAAAAGGTAATATAAATGTACATTATTTTACGATTAAAAAAAGGAGAATTTTACATATAATGAATGTCAAACGCTACTACACTTGGAATAACTGCCTTAACCAACAATTCGGCACAAAAGTGTTTAAGGTTCCCATTGATGCAGGTTTTAGTTGTCCAAATCGCGATGGTAAAGTAGCTTTTGGTGGCTGCACTTTTTGTAGTGCTAGTGGATCAGGTGACACCATCGTTGCGCCTTGTAAACCATTGCCGCTGCAATTTCAAAAAGCTGTCTTGGCTATGCATAAAAAGTGGCCTGATGTTAAACAATACATCGTTTATTTTCAAAATTTCACTAATACATATGCTTCTGTTAAAATTTTGCAAAAACGTTATAAACAAGTAATATCACTTCCTGGCGTTGTAGGATTGTCCATTGGCACACGACCAGATTGCCTTAGCCTTGAAGTCATAGAATACTTAGCAGAGTTAAACAAAAAGCTATATCTTTGGATAGAACTAGGCTTACAAACAACTTTTGATAGTACTAGTAAATTAATCAATCGCGCTCACTCTTACCAAACTTATCTTACGGCTGTTCGAGATCTGCGTAAGCATAACATATGCGTCTGCACACATCTTATTAATGGCTTACCCGGGGAAACGCAGGAAATGATGTTAGAAAATGTTCGCCGGACACTTCTTGACTCAGATATTCAAGGGATCAAGCTTCATTTGCTTCATTTAATAAAAAAGACAGCCATCTTGCATGATTATCATGCAGGATGGCTGAAATTAATGGATAAAAAAACATATATTGATACGATCATAAAACAACTTGAGCTCATCCCTGAAAATATTGTTATCCATCGTCTTACAGGAGATGCGCCAAGGGACTTGCTGATCGGACCAATGTGGAGTCTAAAAAAATGGGAAGTGCTTAACGCTATTGATGATGAACTAATTAAACGTAACACTTGGCAGGGAAAATATGCTGTTAAATAGTAAAGTGTGTTAACGTTTTTACTGTTTATAAATATCTTTTCTATGGCTTAATTTCAATAACTTAATAATGAGCTTATCATCTATAATTTCAACAATAATTCGATAGTTGCCGATTCGATAACGCCATAATCCTGAATATTCACCTTTTAATGCTTTTCCACTAGAGCGAGGATCAACACTGTTAATTAGGTGCTTTTCAATATAAGATAACAAAATCTTCGCTGTACCCTTATCTAATTTTTTTAAAGATTTCAACACGGATCTTGAATATTCCACTTTAAAAACATTCTTCAAAATTCTAGCTCCTTTAAAACTTCTTCATGAGAATAAGTCATAGGATCTTTTTTGAATTCTTCCACTGCTTGCTTTGCCAACTCAATATCCATATCATCTTCAATTTTTTCAATCGCCGCTTTTTTAAAAAACTCCGAAATGCTATAAATTCCCGTAAATTTCATATAATTGCGAATCATATCTTCTTCATTTTGGTTTAAACGTATAGAAATATTAGACATAAAGCTCAACTCCTTATATTACAATTGTAATGCAAAATTGATGAAATGTCTATTTTTTGCAAAATAATCATATCTAAAGTAGACTATTCTTAAGATGATTAAATAGGAGGATTTATATGTTTTTCGGTAGAGAAAAGGAATTAAAAACTCTAAATAAAGCTTATAGTGAAAATATTTTCCAGATGGTAATAATGTATGGAAGACGTAGAGTAGGAAAAACGACATTACTGAAAGAATTTCTTAAAGATAAGAATTTCATTCTTTTTTTAGCAGAAGAGGCAAACGATCAAACAAATCTACAATCATTTAGTAAGCAAATCAAAAAACATTTTAAACTACCTGACCATTTCCCAAATTTCCCAAATTGGAATGATGCATTTAACGCAATTACTGATAAAGCAAAAGATGAGCGTATTATACTTGTCATTGACGAATATCCTTATGCTGCTCTTGCAAATAAAAGTCTCAATTCAATTTTGCAACATACGATTGATCAAAATTGGAAGGATACACAGTTATTTTTAATTTTATGCGGTAGCCAAATTAGTTTTATGGAAAATGAAGTAATGGGTTATAGCAGCCCATTATTTGGAAGACGCACTATGCAAATGCAAATATTGCCGTTTGATTTTTTTGATGCAAGAAACTACTTTCTTGATAAAACTTACGAAGAGCAAATTGAGTTTTATAGTGCATTTGGCGGAACACCGTATTATTTATCAAAAATTAACGCTAAATTAACATTTACAGAGAACATTTTAAAATTATTCCTTGAAACATCAGGTTATTTATACGAGGAACCAATGATGTTATTACAACAAGAGCTGCGTGAGCCAAGGCTATACAATACAATCATTTCTTTAATTGCTTCAGGGGCAACAACGATGAATGAACTTTCAAGCAAAGCAAAAATAGACTCTAGAATTACAAACAAATACGTCTCCATTTTAATGTCTTTACAAATATTACGTCGAAACATTCCTTTTGGAGCTGATACATTTAAATCAAGAAACTCCAGATATTATGTAGATGATAATCTCTATCGATTTTGGTTTTTATTTATTTTTCCTAATAAAGGGGCAATTGAACTTGATGAAGGAGATCAAGTGCTTACAGGAAAAGTTCTTCCCGCACTTTCGAGATTTATTGGAAAACCAGTGTTTGAAGATATTTGCTTACAATGGCTTAAACGTAAAAATAAGGCAAGAAAATTACCAGAAGTTTTTGTAAATTTTGGAAGCTGGTGGGGCCAAGATAAAGAAAAAAAGAAGCCAACAGATGTTGATATAGTTGCATCTTCGCTTGATGAAAAAATCATTCTTTTAGGTGAATGTAAATGGAGAAATGATATCAATTATACAAAAGAGATTGAAAAGTTATTAGATAAAAAAAGATTATTTCCGAATTATGATAAATATTATTTTTACTTTTTTTCAAAAATTCCTTTTTCCTCTCAAGCTCGAAAACTTGAAAAAGAGCATGAATCTTTAAAATTGATCGAGTTAAAAGATTTATTTTCTTTTTGAAAATAAAAAGCAAAATTTAAACCACTAAGAACCTGTTAACAAGGAGATCTATTATAATTTCTGCATTTCTTCCTGATTCGCCCAAAGAAAATGCCCAGGCTTCACTTCATGAAAACTTGGTTTGTCTCCCGAATAATCATGCATACTTGGATCATATACAATTAACTCTTTTTTACGTTCTAACTTCGGATCAGGAATCGGTACAGCAGAAAGTAACGACTTTGTATATGGATGAAGCGGATGGTTAAATAACTCTTCTGTCTGCGCTAACTCCACAATATTTCCACGATAAATCACTGCAATTCGCTCAGAAATAAAACGCACAACTGAAAGATCATGAGCAATAAATAAATATGTCAATCCTTCTTCTCTTTGAAATTTTTTCAATAAATTTAAAATCTGTGCGCGAATTGAAACATCCAAAGCTGAAATAATCTCATCAGCAATTACCAAATCAGGATGTATAATTAAGCTTCGAGCAATGCCAATTCTCTGTCTTTGTCCACCAGAAAACTCATGCGGATAACGATTTAAATGCTCCGGTAATAAACCAACTTCTTTAATCATCTTGGTAACTTTTTGCTTGCGCTCCTCTTCATCTTCAAAAAGATGATTATTATATAATCCTTCAGAAATAATATAATCCACCGTTGCTCGTTCATTTAAAGAAGCCGCTGGATCTTGAAAGATCATTTGAATTTTCGAAGTAAGACTTTTTCTTTCTTTTCTAGAAAGTTTGCCATTGATCTTTTTACCATCAAAGATAATATCTCCATGCAACGCCAGATTAAGTCCTATCACAGCACGACCAATTGTTGTCTTCCCTGAGCCAGATTCTCCTACTAATGAAAAAGTTTCTCCTTTATAAATATCAAAGTTGACATTTTTCACTGCAACAAAACGATTTTTGCCCTCACCAAAAGCAATCTCTAAATCACGAACAGACAATAAAACTTTCCGCTTAGCATCAATCACTATGTCTTACCTCCATACATTTGTAACTTCTTATGAATATTTTGAATTGCTTTTGGCTTTTCTAACGATGGAGCACGGCTATCTAGCAACCATGTTTTCGCCCAATGAGTTTTGCTTACGGCAAACGCTGGCGGCTCTTTTTCAAAATCAATCGCCATCGCATACGGATTGCGAGGTGCAAACGCATCACCTTTAATCTCTTTAAATAAAGAAGGAGGTGTTCCAGGAATGGAAAAAAGCTCTGCCTCTTTTCTTCCTAACTGTGGCAAAGATGACAACAAACTCCATGTATATGGATGTTTAGGATCATAAAAAATTTCCTCAACTTCTCCATACTCAATAATCTGGCCTGCATACATCACCGCCACCTTATCAGCAATTGATGCCACAACTCCCAAATCATGGGTAATGAAAATCGTTGTAAAGCAATACTTATGCTGTAGCTCTTTAATCAATGCCAAAATCTGCGCTTGAATCGTAACATCCAAAGCCGTTGTTGGCTCATCACAAATTAAAATTTTTGGTCGACATGCTAGTGCAATAGCAATCACAATTCTTTGTCTCATCCCACCAGAATACTGAAATGGATAATCATCAAAACGATTTTGAGCATCGGAAATGCCCACTTGACTCATCAAATCAATTGCGACTTCCTTTGCCTTGCTAGCTGTTTTTCTTTGATGCTTAATCACTACTTCAGTAATCTGCTTGCCAATAGTAACAATGGGATTTAATGTCATTGGATCTTGAAAAATAGTGGCAATTTCCTTACCGCGGATATTGACCCACTCATCATTGGTTTTTATATCCGTTAAAACTTTGCCATTATAAATAACTTCTCCCTTAAAAACTCGACCATTGCTCTCCAGCATACCTGTAAATGTTCTGGTAAATACCGATTTTCCTGAACCACTTTCACCAACTAAAGCTAGTACCTCACCTTTATATAAATCAAGCGAAATATTCTGAATTGCCGTTAATATCTGATCTCGAACTTTAAACTGAACACTGACATCTTTAGCCTGCAATATCACTTTTTTATCCATGATCTTACCTCCTACATATGTGCCCTAGGATCTGATGCATCAGCTAAGCGTTGACCAACTAAATAAAGTGAAACAGTTACAAGCGCAAGCACTATTACAGGAATCCAAAATAAATAAGGATAATTAGTCATATTTAGCGAATATTGATTAATAATTCGTCCAAGAGATGGCGTATCTGCAGATAAACCAACACCTAAAAATGATAAAAAAACTTCATACGAAATAAATTCTGGCAACTGTATTGCAATATTCGTCATAATAATGGAAACCAAATACGGAAAAATATTTTTAACAATCAAACGCCATGTTTTAGTTCCTAACGTGTGCGATGCTAGATTATACTCACGATCACGCATAATCATCACCTGCACACGAATCAAATAAGCTGTTTTAAACCAAGATGTACAAGTCATGGCAAATAATAAATTCCAAAATCCTGCACCAAAAACATAAGATAAAACAATCACCACTAACAACTGCGGAACATTAGAGATAATATTATAAATTTCAAGCATTAAACGATCAACTCTTTTGGAATTTCCCCAAATCGCTCCAATAATCACTCCTAAAACCTCACAAATAAGTGTTCCCAAAATACCAATCGAAATTGATGTTCTCGCTCCTGCCCACACCGCATCAAACAACGATTTACCATCACCATCTGTTCCAAACCAAAACTTCGCTGAAGGAGGATTATAACGAGCATCAAAATCATCGATCCCAGAAACATCTGTTAAATCATAGCCAGAAAACATTGGTTGAAAAAAACTCATCAAAACAACAAATATCATAATAATCAAGGCTACAATAGCTAATTTTGAACTAAAAAATTTACGAAACACTGATTTCCAATAAGAATAAAGTGGCGCATCAATATGTTCACTAGCTAAATAATTATTATCAATAAATTGAAACTTCTCGATAGGAATTTCCGTTTTATCAATGCTCATTTATTTCCCTCCTTTAACCCGCAAATTAATTCGTGGATCAATCATTGTCATCAATAAATCACCAATAAAAACTCCTACAACAGCCAGCAGCGTGAAAAGAAAAACTAAACCAACAACCATTGAATTATTATGAATAATAATTGCATCTGGCAACATCTTCCCCATGCCAGGAATGACAAAAATACTTTCCGTCATTGTTGCCCCTTGAATCATTAAAATAATCATCGACGGAATCCCTTGAACAATGGGAATTATGGCATTTTTCAAAATATGATTTTGAGAAATTTCACGCTCTGATAATCCTTTTGCACGCGCAAATTTGACATAATCAGCTGATTGTTGATCAACCATATAACGGCGCGTCCACATCACAATATTAGTGATATTAATCATCGCTAAAATAATAATCGGTAAGATATAGGAGTAAACATTTTGCGCCCCAAGTGTAGGAAATAAGTCCGGCAAACCGAAAAGAGAGGAACCAACAAAACGAAAAAAGTAAATAATAGCTAGTGAAGGGATTGAAATTAGTAAAGTAATTGCTCCCGTTCCTAACTTATCAATCCAACTTGACTTAAAACGAGCCATCACTGCTGCAAGCGGCACTCCTAGTACATAAACAATTACCAAGGCAATAAGTCCCATTCTAAAAGAAATGTTAAGCATCGATGGATCTTGATAAAAATTATCTATTTTAGAATAAGGATCTTTGCCAAATTTTGCTTTAGTAATGCTGTCTACTTTGCTTAGACTTTGATACTGCGCTGTATGAATATTTACAGGTGAAATTTGTTTTTTGCCAGTAGGAAAAGTTACTTCATTTGTAATTGTTTGCCCCTGACCATTCGCAATCACATCCATAACCTCTCGCCCTGAAAAGCTCGGATAAGACTCACCTAAATACAAATGCACAATATTTTGATGAATAAAAGGAAAATGTTTATCAAAATACACTTGATATTTATATTTTGTACCACTACCTACTAAAGCAAAACCACCAACTTTATCATTTGTGATTTTATAGCCTCGCTTTAAATTAGGATTATCTTTATCATGGATTCGCCATGGATGATCGATTTGAATTAATCTGCTATAAAAACGAATCACACGCTCTAAAAGAGGAATCTTTCGCATTGCATAAAATCTTTTTGAAATTGGAAACTGCTTAATTTCCCAATGGCCTCGCTGTAATTTTGCCCACTTATTGTAGATATCTTTATTTTTTTTATTAACCGCAATACTTACCGATTTATCGACTTGTTCTACTTTGTTTTGTAAAGCTTTTGAATCCAAGTAATCAATATAACCCATCTGACTAAACACATTATCCTCATAATCAACACGCATATCTTGCGTTTTCGTCATCTTGGAATATATCGGATCGGTAGAAAAAACAGATCTTCTAGGAACCAATGAAAAAATCATCATATAAGTAAGCGTCGTCACTAAAAAAATGGAAATAAATGATCGCAATAAACGTCCTAGTATGTAGCCTTTCATCAATTTTTCCCCTATCTTAAATTTCTACTGTCATATGTGGTTTCGCCAACACAACTCTTCCTGTAAAGACTTCTTTTGCTTCTTGTTTTAACTGCTTTAAATCTCCATGTTGCGGCAAATGAGTTAAGATCAGCTTTTTAACACAAGCTTTGGCAGCGATCTCTCCAGCTTCTTTAGCACTAAGATGTGTTGGTGCGTGTTCCATATCAGCAAAAAAATAAGTATCAGCTAGCAAAACATCGGCTTCTTTAGCAAATTCACAAAAATCTTCTAAATAACCAGAATCCCCTGTAAAAACTAAAGCTTTACCAGTATCTCGCTCAAGCATGTGCAAAGCAAAAGTTGGAACAGGGTGCTTTGTACGCATAAACGTTACATCCCAAGGTCCAATTTTTTTTAAATCATCTTCTAGATAAGGTTTTCCAAGCGAAACATCAGGCATTGTTAAGCTATTAAAATGAAATTCATCCTCCGCATGTCCCCAAATTTTTAAGATTTGTCTATCCCAATCTGGATCATCCTTTGGCCAAAGTTGCAGGTATTGCTGCAACACACCAAGATCAGCAATATGATCGTGATGATAATGCGTTAAAATCACCGAATCAAGGCAAAGCGGACTTAAATGATGCTCAAGCTCTGTTACCGCGCGACTTCCGCAATCAATCAGTAAATTATAGCCTTTTGCTTGTAGTAAAAAGGCAGTTGTGCCCTGATCATGATAAGGGTAACCACCTAAACAGCCTAAAATGGTTAATCTCATTTACATCATCTCCAATATTATTCACCAAGTACCTTAGAACCTGTTAACGATCTCCAGAATTGTGCAATTTTGTTTAATTTTTGACACTTTTTTGTCAAAAATCCTCGAAATAGCACCACTATTTCTGCGTTTTTTTTCGCAAATTGCCTAAAAATTAACCAAAAATTTCATCAATAGCGAGATCGTTATCAGGTTCTTAAATTTGATCTTCCTCTTTTTCAATTCGCACTTCACGGATTATTTCGTACATTTTGCCCGCATCTTCTTTTTTAGTGGATTCTAACAAAGCCAAAATCTTGATTTCTACTTGTTTATTGCCAAAGCGAATCAAAATATGATCACCAACTTTAACATTGGTTGAAGATTTAGCGACTACGCCATTAAGCTGAACTCGTCCTTTACCAGCTACTTCTTTAGCTACGCTACGACGTTTAATTAAACGCGACACTTTTAAAAATTTATCAATTCGCATAGTCTGCTCCTATTTTTCTTAATTCTAAAACCAATTTTGATAATTCTTGCATCCATTTCTGCTCAGCTAAAGTGTGAGAAACAATTAAATAAATATTCATTTTATCTTTATTTATCTTAATATCAGCTTTTAGAGAAATTACACTTAATGCTTGAAGTATTTTTTCTGTTGCAAACATTTCAGTTCCTTTTTTGCTAAGTGCAAGCTTGAGAATATCTTCTTTTTGTCCTTTTTCTCTTTGAATCATATCTAACAAAGCATAATCGCCATCCATTTTTAAACGACCAATCTTCAAGAGATACGCAACTTCTGCTGGATATTCACCAAAACGATCGATAATTTCTTCTTCTAACTCATCTGCCATTTGATGTGTATCGATTTGGCGGATCCGCTTGTAAATCTCGATTTTTTGCCGTTCATCAGCAATATAAGATGAAGGAAGATAAGCGTCTATTCCCAGATCAATCTCAACTGATGTGCGTAAAATTTGTTCAACTTTGCCTTGTTTTTTACGCACAGCTTCTTCTAACATTTGCGAATACATATCAAAACCAACCGCATCAATAAAGCCATGTTGCTGAGATCCTAAGAGATTTCCGGCTCCGCGAATGGATAAGTCACGCATGGCAATCTTAAAACCAGAACCAAGTTCGGTAAAATCTTTAATTGCTTCTAAACGTTTTTCACTAATTTCATTTAAAATTTTAGCTGGTTTATACATAAAATATGCATACGCTATGCGATTGCTGCGACCTACACGACCACGCAGTTGATACAGTGTGGCAAGACCCATATAATCTGCGTTTTCAACAAACATTGTATTGACATTTGGAATATCAACTCCGGTTTCAATAATTGTTGTTGAAACCAAAACATCATATTCGCCTTCAATAAAATCATATAAAACATTTTCTAGCTGCATTTCACTCATTTGTCCATGAGCAAAGGCAATTCGCGCTTCAGGGACTAATTCTTTTAACTCTGTAACCTTATTTTCAATTGTTTTTACTCGATTGTAAAGATAAAACACCTGACCGCTGCGCGCTATTTCTCGCAAAATGCCTTCACGTATTGCTCCTAAATTTTTCTCCATCACATACGTTTGCACAGGAAAACGTCCTGCTGGAGGTATTTCAATCACAGATAAATCACGAACGCCCATCATGGATAGATGCAGTGTTCTTGGAATAGGTGTTGCTGTAAGTGTTAAAACGTCTACTTGAGAGCGCAGTTGTTTAATTCTCTCTTTATGTTTCACACCAAAGCGTTGTTCTTCATCAACAATTAATAATCCCAAATCATTAAACTTAACATCAGCTGAAAGGAGACGATGTGTGCCTACAATCATATCAATGACACCTTTGTTTAGTTGTTCAATTGTCTGCATCTGTTTGCGTTTTGATTGAAAACGACTTAGTGCAGCAATTTTAACTGGAAACTCTGCAAAACGATCAGTCATAGTATTAAAATGCTGCTGAGCAAGGATGGTAGTTGGAACTAAAAACGCCACTTGTTTATTGTCCTGAATAGCCTTAAACGCTGCGCGTAATGCTACTTCGGTTTTTCCAAAGCCAACGTCTCCTACAAGTAAGCGATCCATCGGCTGAGCTTTTTCCATATTTTTCTTGATCTCAGCTACTGAGCGCAGTTGATCATCTGTTTCAATGTAAGGAAAAGCTTCCTCAAATTTTGCTTGCAAATCACTATCCGCTGAAAAAGCAAAACCTTCTTCTGCCTCTCTTTTGGCATAAAGTGCAATTAAATCCTCAGCAATATCCTCAACTTGCTTAGCAACTTTTGAACGCGTTCTTTTCCATTTAATATCTGATAATCGATTAATTTTTGGCGCTTGATCGGCATTTCCCACATATTTGGAAATTAAATCTAGCTGAGAAACTGGAACAAAAATCTTATCTTCATTTTGATAAAGGACAGTTAAATAGTCTTGATGGATACCGTTGATTTCAAGCGTTTCCATTCCTAAAAAACGACCAATTCCGTGGTTGATATGGACAACATAATCACCACTTTTAAGTTCATTATATGATTTCAAGCGCTCGGCATTGGTGATATTTTGCCTGCGTGCACGTTTTTTGGTAACTTGATGAAAAATTTCGCGTTCAGTAAGCACAACTAATTTTTCATCGACTAACTCAAAACCAGCAGAAAGCTCTCCTTGGACAATTTGTAATTGCCCTTCAATAATTTGGCGAAAGTCAGCTATGGTTGAATTTATTTCAAACTCACGAAAAAGTTGTTCGATTTTATGAATACGATCAGTTGTAGGAGCCAGTACGATAATTGTATTTTTTTGCTTCAGCCAACGATCTGTCTCTGTTTTTAACAAAGGTAGCTGCGAGAAAAATTTTTGTATACTTCGGTTGGTAAAATTATAAATGGCATCAAATTTTAAATTGCCCATGCCTTTATGAAATAAAGTAAAAAAAGTTTGCGACTGTTTAAGTTTTTTTAGCGATTCACGTAAATCAACGCCAAAAGTTTGCCGGGCAAAGATTCGCATTTCAGATAAAGTCAGCGCCTGCCATTGTGCTTCTTCATGTTCAATTTCGCGTTCCACTTCCTGAATACGAGGATAATCATCAAAATATACTAACGAATGCTTTGAAAGATAATCAAAAATTGTTGTTTGCTTTGCATAAAGAAAATCAGAGTAATAGTGGGCATACTCGCCAACCATGCTTTTAGATAAATTTTCAAGTAATTCGTAAATATTATGTTCTAAAAGATTTTTATCTTCTTTACTGGTTAAAATAGCCAATCTTTTCTCTAACTGCTCTTTAATACGGGGGATTGCTTGCTCTAAATCTTCTTGAGCGTAAATTAGATCTGAAGCAGGAGATAAAACAAAAGAATTTAACTTTTTGAGTGATCGCTGAGTATCTGCTTCAAAGGTTCGAATTGAGTCCACTTCTGTATCAAAAAATTCTACTCGATAAGGATTTTTTGTATTGAGTGGATAAATATCCACAATACTACCGCGAACACTAAACTCACCCGGAGAATTCACCATTGCAACTTGATGATAGCCCATTAAAGTCAAACGAGCTTTTAAGGATGTTATTTCAAATTCAGTGCCAATTGCAAATGATAGATGATTCTTTTGCCAAACTTTTGGAGTTGGCAAAAATTTACGAACTCCTGCCGTTGGCACAATAACAACCCCTGAGTCTTTATTCATTAAGGAATCTAACGCTTGAATTCTTTCTGTACGTGCTTCTGGTGAGGCAAACGCCATCTCTACAGAAATCAATTCATCAACTGGAAAAAGTGCCACCTTTTCCGATGGTAAAATTTTCCGTAAATCTTCTGCTAAGTTATATGCTAAAGACACAGTGGGAGTGACTACTAAAATCTTGTTTTTACATTTTTCTAAACTGCTGACTATCAACAACGTTTTAACAGAGCCTGTAACTCCTGTTAAGAGCTGGCGATTTAACGTTTCAAAATTTTCTTGCCAAGCAGTTACTAATTTATTTTGTGAGATTTTTTCTAGTAAATTCATAATATTAAACTCTCAATCTAGTTAAATCGATTCATGGTCTCCATAAATGAATGTCCGCAAGAAAAATAAGATATTGCATCTACTGTTGTTTTCAAAGCAGCATTCATCATCTCTTTTTCTTCTTCTAAAAAATTTCCTAAAACATAATTAACAACTGCTTGTCCATGTCCTGGATGTCCAATCCCTACTTTAATACGATTAAACTCTTGTGTACTCAAATGGTGAATTAAACTTTTAATTCCATTATGCCCGCCAGCGCTCCCTTTCATTCTCAAACGCACACGTCCAACATCCATATCTAAATCATCATAAATAATCACTAAATCACTCAAAGGAATATTAAAATATGTTAATAATGGCTTAACAGCTCTTCCAGACTCATTCATAAAAGTAGTAGGTTTTACCAAAAAAATTTTTTCTAAGCCAACAAAAAAAGAAGCAATATCCGCCTCAAAAATTTTTTCATGTTTAAATAAAATGCCCTCACCGTAAGCAATTTCATCAATTGTGATAAAGCCAACATTATGCCTGGTATTTAAATATTTTTCTCCTGGATTGCCAAGGCCAACAATCATTTTCATATGTTTTTCCTCAACCACACCAACAACGAAAGGCTAAGTCATTTTATTATGACTTAGCTGATTAAATTCCCAAAAAATCTAGCTTTATTGCTTAGTAGCAGATGCAAATTCTTCTTTGCTAAAAGTTTCGTTAATAATATCTTTTAATTGTGTAGCAGAAGCTGCCATTCTTTGTTTTTCACAATCACTTAACGGAATCTCAACGATTTCCTGAATGCCTTTGGCATTAATTATCGCTGGAGCACCAATAAAGACGTCTTTTATGCCGAACTGACCTTCCATATAAACTGATAATGGAAGTACCGCACTTTCATCATTAAAAATGGCCTTTGTAATACGTGCAAGGGCTGCTGCAATTCCGTAGTAAGTAGCACCTTTTTTCTCGATTATCGTATAAGCTGCGTCTCGTACACTCAAGAATAAATCGACGATATCTTGATCATTAAAATTATCTTTATTTTTTAGCCAATCCTCTAAATTTACACCCGCAACATTAGCATGCGACCATACCGCAAATTCGGAATCACCATGTTCACCCATAATGTAGGCGTGAATTGAACGTGCATCAACATTAATTTTTTCCGCTAAAGTTTGACGAAAACGTGCTGAATCAAGAGACGTTCCTGAACCAATAACGCGCTCCTTGGGGAAACCTGAAAATTTCCAAGTAGAGTACGTTAAAATATCAACAGGATTAGCAGCAACTAAAAAAATTCCACTAAAACCAGAATTCACAATTTGAGTCACAACATCTTTATTGATGCGCAAATTTTTCTCAATCAAGTCCAAACGCGTCTCACCTGGCTTTTGTGGTGCACCTGCAGTTAAAACAACCAAATCTGCATCATGAGCATCCGTATAACTGGCAGAATAAATCTTTTTTGGTGAAGTAAATGCTAAAGCGTGCGAAAGATCGAGCGCATCTCCTTGTGTTTTTTCCTTAAAAATATCAACAATTCCTAACTCTTGAGCGATTCCTTGAATAACCAAAGCAAAAGCATACGAAGAGCCTACAGCTCCGTCCCCCACAAGAATAACTTTTTTATGTTCCTTTGATAACATGATTTACACATTCCTCTCAGAAATTAATTTCCTTCCGGTAAATTTTAACATGAAACAGGATAAATATCATAAATCTTGTATGCTTTTCATCATATTAAAATAATTTAAGTTTGGGTTAGTTTTGAAAGTCTGTCAACGCCCTACTGAGTAGTTAGGAGCTTCTTTCGTGATTTGGACATCGTGTGGGTGGGATTCGATCAGACCAGCATCAGACATTTCAATAAACTGTGCATTTTCACGTAGATCATGTAAGCTAGCTGCTCCAACGTATCCCATTCCTGCATGAAGACCGCCCAACATTTGGAAAATGACATCTTGAGCTGATCCTCTATATGCTATCCGCCCTTCAATTCCTTCAGGAACCAATTTTCTTGCTTCACCTACTTCACCTTGGAAATAGCGATCACTAGATCCTTTTTGCATCGCTCCTAAAGATCCCATACCGCGATATATCTTAAAGCGACGTCCTTCAAAAATTTCAAACTCACCTGGCGATTCATCTGTTCCTGCTAGCATCGATCCAAGCATTACTGCATGCCCGCCTGCAGCTAAGGCTTTGACAATATCTCCAGAATATTTAATTCCGCCATCAGCAATAATTGTTTTCCCGTATTCACGTGCGACGCTTGCAGCATCATAAATAGCTGTTAACTGTGGAACACCAACTCCAGCAACAACACGTGTCGTACAAATCGAGCCAGGACCGATCCCAACTTTAGCAATGTCAACTCCTGCTTCGTACAATGCCCTGGCACCTTCAGCTGTGGCAATATTGCCAGCAATTAAAGTTTTATCAGGGAATTTTGCGCGAATTTCTTTAATTTTACGCAAAACACCTGTTGAGTGCCCATGCGCTGTATCAATTACAATTGCATCAGCACCTGCATTAAATAATGCTTCTGCTCTTTCAAAAGTATCCGTTGTAACTCCTATAGCGCCCGCGACTAGCAAACGACCATGGCTATCTTTAGCAGCCTTAGGAAACTCAATCACTTTTTCAATGTCTTTAATTGTGATTAAACCAGTTAAACGGCCTTTTTCATCTACCAATGGCAATTTTTCAATTTTATACTTCTGCAGTAAAGACTCTGCTTCTTTAAGAGATGTTCCAGCTGGCGCCGTAACTAATTTTTCACGTGTCATCACATCTTCAATCACTTGCGTGTAATCTGAAATAAAGCGCAAATCGCGATTGGTGATAATTCCCACTAACTTATGATTCTCAAGTGTCTCTACAATCGGGACTCCGCTGATGCGATACTTATGCATCAAGTCCTCAGCTGCTTGCACTGGATGCTCAGGTGTTAGATAAAATGGATCTAAAATCACCCCATTTTCTGAGCGTTTTACTTTCAATACTTCATCAGCCTGCTCAGTAATCATCATATTTTTATGAATAACGCCCAGTCCACCTTGGCGTGCTAAAGAAATGGCCATCTGATGCTCAGTTACCGTATCCATACTTGCCGAAAGAATGGGAATGTTTAAATGCAAGTTATTAGCCAGCTGCGTTGTTGTATCTACTTCTTGCGGTAAAACACTTGACTTGGCAGGGATTAATAAAACATCATCAAAGGTATAGCCTTTTTTTAAGAATTTTGACTTCCAATTTGACATGTACAAAAACACGCTCCTTATTTATTTTTTTATTGGTACAAAAGAAGATTCGATATTAAATTTTTTATGAAATGTATACCAACCCATTAAAGAAAGCACTGCTAGAGGTAACATTATTTCTTTGGGCAAAATTGGATTTAAGCTAGTTGGCAAAAGCGTTGTCACGGACATTAATACCATCCAAGCAAGCATTGCCCCTAGTAAAATTAACATTGATATCCACCAACGCGGCTTTTTTGAAAGATCAGCACCTGGCTTTTCATATTTATAAAAGAGATGATACATGATCAGAAAAACTAAACCACCAATTAAAGCCATAACCAATAAAGTAACCACACCGTTTCCTCTAGCTTTCTTATTTTTAGCTAGAAAATTCATAATTACTGTCATTGTTGAAAGCAGGCCTAACATTAATAAACTATTATCCAACCACATAAATAATGGTTGAACATTTTTCACCACTACCGGCTTAGCATTTAATGTTGAAAGATATTCAGCCACTGTGCCAAACAATTGACGTGCTGTTTGGCCTTTTTTCTGAGCATCGATTAATTTAGGCAAAAGTTCACCTAACACTCTATTCTCATCAATTTCTGAATAATTTGCAGCTTTCATCGCTTTGCGCAACTGAAAAATATAATCTTCATTACGCTTGGTTAATTGTGGTAGTAGTTCTTTTATTTTTCCGTCCATTTTGTCATTCCCCTTTATCAAACATTAAAACGAAATTCCATAATATCTCCATCTTGCACTACATAATCTTTGCCTTCTAAACGAAGGCGTCCATTTTCTTTAGCAACCTGATAACTACCATATTTATCCAAATCTTCAAAAGAAATTGTCTCTGCGCGAATAAAGCCACGTTCAAAATCTGAATGAATAATTCCTGCCGTTTGCGGCGCCTTCATTCCGCGACGAAATGTCCAAGCACGAACTTCCTTTTTTCCTGCTGTAAAATAAGTTCCAAAACCAAGCAAGTGATATACAGCTTTTGTTAATTGATCCAAACCAGACTCTGCTAAACCTAAAGCTTCTAAAAATTCCTGTTTTTCCCCTTCCTCATCTATCTCGGCAATTTCTTCTTCTGCACGTGCTGAAATTACGACAACATCAGTTTTTTTTGTTTGCGCAAATTCACGAATTTGTCGAACATAATCAATGCTGTCAATTTCTGCTACATTCTCCTCTGCCACATTAGCTACATAAATCACCGGCTTTGTGGTTAATAAAAATAAACGCTTAACAACTGCAGCTTCTTCTTCAGTGAAAGCGATAGTTCGTGCAGATTGCCCGGCTTCTAATACCGGTTTAATCTTTTGCAAAATAGCAAACTCGACTACCGCATCTTTGTCCTTTGCTTTTACCATTTTTTCTACACGTGCATAACGCTTATTAATGGCTTCTAAATCCGCTAAAATCAACTCTAGATTAATCATCTCAATATCTTCTAGCGGATTTACTCGCCCTTCAACGTGTGTGATATTTTCATCATCAAAAGCACGCACAACATGGACAATTGCATCAACTTCACGAATATTTGCTAAAAATTTATTACCAAGACCTTCACCTTTAGATGCTCCTTTAACGATCCCTGCAATATCTGTAAATTCAAAAGTTGCTGGTACTGTCTTTTTAGGTTTAATCAATTCGGTAATTCGTAAAAGGCGAGCATCAGGCACTTCTACCCTTCCAACATTAGGTTCAATCGTTGCAAAAGGATAATTTGCAGCCTCCGCACCTGCTTTCGTAATTGCATTAAATAATGTCGACTTTCCAACATTTGGTAAACCAACAATTCCAGCTGTTAAAGCCATTAATTTCTTCCTTCCAATCTAGTCTTTAGACAAAACCTTTTTTAGAGCCTGTTAACTTGCCTCTCTATTGATGAGTTAACAGGTTCTTAAACGTTTTTCAAAATCTCGACGAGACATCATAACAATATGATGGCAATTTGTGCACTCAATTTTAATGTCTGCGCCCATGCGAATAATCTCCCATTTATTTGCTTTTTTTCCTGTTTCTTTCACCACACAAGCATGTGGTTTTTTCATTTCAATTAACGCACCTAAATCGTACATTTTTTCTTCCTTAGTCGTTATTTTTTACAATCGTTTATTTGTTAATTTTACCCTCAAATCTTACATTTTTCAATCTTAGTTTCAAAGAATATGCTTGAAATAAATGCATTAAAGCTTGTTAACGATCTCTCTATTGATGGATCCCGTTATACAAGTTGTAATCCAGCAAAGCTTGAAACAACTTGTAATAACCCGACAGGTCTTTTTGAGAAATTTTTATGCATTTCTAGGCTAAAAGCACAGCTTTTAGGTAACGGATAAAAGAAAACGAAGTTTTCTTGTC
>JAIRWP010000030.1 GCA_031268845.1 Lactobacillales bacterium
CGCTTCTTCATAAGTATGTCCCTTTGCGAGGTATTTTAAGACCATTTCTCGCGTGTCTTTAGAATATGCCATTGTTTAATTATACTACAGATTGTTTTAAATCGGAACAGCTATAACAGCTAGCTGTAAAGTATTCAACATTTAGTTTACATTCTCGTTATTGACCTTCTTTTTGCTTAAATTCACACATTTCTAGCAAGGGGCATTTTGCACACTTTGGTTTTTTGGCTGTGCAGTGATAGCGCCCAAAGAAAATCAATGTATGATGAGCTTGCACCCAAAGATTCTTGGGAATATTTTTCATAAGTGTTTGCTCTACTTCTAAAACACTGGCGTCTTTTTTTACAATTTGTAAACGTTTAGCAATTCTTTCAACATGTGTATCAACCGCAATTCCCGGAATGCCAAAAGCATCCCCTAAAACGACATTGGCTGTTTTTCTGCCAACACCAGGCAATTTTATAAGTTTTGAATGTGATGGCGGCACTTTGCCATTAAATTCATCTATCAGCATCTGCGAAGCAGCAATAATATTTTTAGCTTTGTTACGATACAAACCAATTGTTTTAATTTTTTCTATAATATCCTCTACATCAGCTTTGGCCAATGCTGACGGTGTGGGGTAAGCAGCAAAAAGCATGGGAGTAACTTTATTAACAGCTACATCTGTTGTTTGCGCGCTTAAAATAACGGCGATTAATAACTCAAAAGGATTGTGAGCGTTTAACTCCCCGTGAGCATCTGGAAATAAATTGATCATTTCACTTAAAGCGGACATTATTTTTTTAGATAACATTTTTCTTCTATAACCACTTTTCAATTGTAACTTTTGGCTGATTTTTAACGCGTTTTTGTGCTTCTTGTTGGTCAATTTCTTTTTGTAAAATTTGCTTTTTCCGGTTATTTTGCTCTTTAATAACATCGGCTTTGGTCCGAATATTTTTTCCTTCCCAAGTCAAAAGAATGCGGTCAATATAATTAAAATTATAGGCATTTGCTAATACCGCTTCAGTTAGTGCAAGTTGAATAATCTCTGGATCGTATTTATCTTGTTCCAACCACATACAAAGTCTTTCAATTTCGATAGGTGTTAAAACTCTGCCAAACTCTTGTTGGAATTGTTGATTTAACTCGGCAATGCCGATCTTTTTAACTGATTGGTCAGCATTTTCCGCTTTTTTTGTACTACAAATATTTTCTAAACGATCAAATAAGAGATATGGATCATAAAAATCAACCAATTGTCCATTTACTTCTTTTTTTGATTTTAAAGCCAATAATTCTTTTTGGATTAAACGAGCAATAATTTCTGATATCTGTGTTGTTGACTGATTAGTTAACTCGGCTAATCTTTTCATACTTGGAAATAGATCGCCCGTTTTATGGAAACGATAAATTTGCAGCCACAGTAAAAACTCATCAGCTTCTATTTTTAACTTTCCTAGATATTCAAAAAGAAAAACAGGAAATGATATCAATGTGTTTTTCATTTGCGCTCTGAGTGATTTCATCTTAACACCTTTCTTGCAATATGTTCTTAGTAATTCTAGCACAAGAATGAAGGCAATATCTTTAAAAAGAAAAATATTTACTTTTCATTGATCAGCGACGCTATACTTAGTGAAGTGGTGAAAACCGTGATGATATATCAACTTTTAATTTTAGAAAGGCTTGTTTAAGTTATGCAGAGTAGTTTTTTTAAGCAAAAGAAGATTTTTTTCTGGTTAAAAAATTCAAAAAAGTGGTATTTGCTAAGTTTTCTTTTACCAGTACTGATTGCCGGTATTTGCTACTATAATTTAGGGATTTATTGGGGAAGTGCTCGCAGCATTATGGCCAGTGATTCTTTTTCGCAATTTTCGAATTTTCATGCCAGTTTTAACAATGTTTTGCATGGTAAGCAGAGTTTTTTATATACATGGAATGCTTCTTTAGGTTTAAATTTTTTAGCCTTAGTTTCTTATTATTTAGGTGGAATTTTTACGCCAATTGTCTTTTTTTTCGACAATCAAAATATTCCAGATGCTTTGTATTTGCTTACTTTATTAAAAATTGGCAGTGCGGGTCTTGCTTTTTATATTTTTGCCAAAAAGCGTTTTACTTTACTCTCTTCTATTTTAATTGCATTTTCAACAGCTTACGCTTTGATGAGTTTTGCCATGGCGCACTCTGAGATTATTATGTGGTTGGACGCTTTTATTTGGCTGCCGTTGGTGATTTTAGGAATACATCGCATTTTGGATGAGCAAAAGCAGGGCACTTTGTTTGTAAGTTACCTTTTTTTATTTATTTCTAATTTTTACATGGGTTTTATGATCGGTATTTTTAGTTTTTTATATTTTTTAGTGCAACTTTTGATTCATTGGTCAGTGTATCAAAAACGGATTCTTGCGTATTTTAGAACATCAATATTAGCGGGAGTCTCCTCCATGGTGATGATTCTCCCCATGTATATGGATTTACGTGAAAATGGCGAAAAGCTTAGTAAAGTTGAGAGTTTATTTACAGAGGATGTTTGTATTTGGTCATTACCATTAAAAAATTTTATTGGTGCGTATGATACAACAAAATTTCATGCTTTACCTTATGTTTATATCGGCTTGTTCCCATTAATCTTTATGATCTTTTTCTTTATTTCAAAAAAAATTGCTTGGCGCGAAAAGTTGGGTTATGGTATTTTATTTTCTCTTTTAGTTGCTAGTTTTTATTTTGATTGGCTGAATTTATTTTGGCAAGGATTTCATTATCCAAATATGTTTTTGTTTCGTTTTTCTTTTTTATTTTCCTTTTTGGTGATCGTTCTTGCTTTAAGAGGTTTTTTTGTTTTAGATAGGGCAGAGTTTATAAAGCTTATTTTTGTTTTGATCGGCCTCATTTTGTCCTTTAGTATTACTTATATTTACAATCGACGTCGAGTTAAGTTTGTTGGATATAGCGAAGTTTTTTTTACGTTTTTATTTTTGTTTGCTTACGGTGTTTTGCTTTTTTTAGGTCTTTTATATCATAAAAATCATAAACAAAAGTGGGGAGTAATTCTTTTATTGCTCACCTCTTTTGAAATGGCAATTAATACGCGTGAAGAGTTTCAAGGGATTTTAAAAGATTGGGTCTATTCATCGCGTTCACTTTACAGCAACCCTTATCCAAGTATTAAGCAATTGGTCGATAAAGCAAGTATGCAAGAAAAAGGCAATCGTTTTCGCTTAGAAAATTTAGCGCCGGTATCAGCTAATGATGGACTAAATTATGGTTATAGCGGGATTAGTTTTTTTAGTTCAATTCGCAATCGCCATTCAAGTTCTTTTTTAGACAAGATGGGCTATAAATCAGCTGGGACCAACTTAAATATTCGCTACGATAATAACACTCTTTTGATGGACAGTTTGTTGGGGGTTAAATATAACATTGATAAAAATACTCCTATGAAATACGGTTTTTTGGAGCAAAAAGCAGCTGATAATTATTACTTGTATAAAAATGAAAATGCTTTGCCTTTGGGCATTAAAACTAACGATAAAATTTATAAATTACTGGTTAACAAAAAAGATAATCTTTTAAATCAACGCCTCTTTTTTAATACTTTGGCGCAGACGGATGAACATTATTTTATGTTTGTTGAGCCAGAGTTAGCGAATCAAAAAGATGTCGAAATCGTAGATAATGGTGCGACGATCACATATAAAGAAACAATGAGTGATGTAGCAAAAATTGTAACGTATAAGGTTAAGGTGCCGGCACGAAAACAGAGCTACTTTAGTTTTTTTGTCACTAGTCCAGCTGAAGCAGGTGTTAGTAGTGCCAATGTTATTATCAATGGATGTGATCATCAATCAGAAGTTGGGATAACAGGTCAGTATTATAACTTGGGATATCATGCGATTGACGAAGAAGTGACATTTACTGTTAGTTTGCACGATAGTGCCAAGGTTACCGTTTTAAAGCCGCGTATTTTATTGCTTGATACACCAGCCTTTCAACGCTCAGTTGACTGTTTAAAAACAAAAGGGGTTAACTTTAAAGGAAGTGGTCGCAAAATTATTGGTCATACAATAGCAAGTGATCAAGAAAAAGTGCTTTATACAACCATTCCTTATGACAAAGGCTGGAGAGCTTGGATTAATGACAAGCCAGTTAAAATTCGTCCAACCCAAAATGCATTCATTACGCTTCCTTTGGTAAAGGGGAAAAATACGATTAAGTTATCATTTTTTCCTCAAGGGTTAAAAGCAGGGATTGCATTGTTTATTGGCGGGATTGCGGCGTTTATAATAAGCGAATGTTTGATCAAGAAAAAACGAAAAGATAGTGCAGACAGTTGAAGTTACACTCTCCTCACAAAGATAAGCTCATTATTTCTCGTGTCTTTACTGTTAAGCTTGGATTTTACCCTTTAGTTTGGTTTCCTGATACTTGATTACCACAAACATTAGCGCCTTGACCAGCGCCTTCACCATAACAATCAGAAAACCCTCCGGCTACATTTTCTAAATCATCAAGATCTAAATCTGGTTTTAAATCGGGCAAAACAAAGGTTGCAGTATAATTAGGATCGTTTTCCAAAACTTTAATCTTATAGTCATCGGGTAAAATTTCGCCTGTTAGTTTTTCAATTGCTGATTTAGGATTATTCAACAACTCCTCACGAAATATCTCGTCAGTTGTTGCCTTTTGCATTACCTTTGCATATACTTCATTCATTTCTTCTTGTGACCATGCCATAATAAATGCCTCCAATTTATTCTAAAACCTTAATAATTTTATTTAACTTAATTTTACAGTCTACCTTATGCAAAAATCAAAATTTTACCCTTTAGTAACACTGCCTGCTTGCATACCACAAACGTTTGCACCTCCAGCAACATTATCTAAATCATCAAGATTAAGTTCTCCTGCCGATGATGAAGGTAAAACAAAGGTGGCTGCGTAATTGGGATCGCTATAGTTCGGATCAGCGCTCTCTACAACTGTAACCGTATAATCATCTGGCAAAGTCTTGCCCGTTAAATTTTCAATCACATATTTAGGGTCAGCTAATAAATTTTTGCGAAACTCTTCATCATTTGCTGCTTTTTGCATTATTTTTTTGTATACCTCATTAATTTCCTCTTGCGTCCATGCCATTTATACTTCTCCTCCTAGCTAACTACCTCTAAAAAGCCTAAATCATATAAATGTTGCAACTGAGTTAAAATACTTTTTTGTAAAAAAATAGAATACGTTTTCTCTTTAAAGATATTATTAACTAAATATGCCTCTTTTTGTAATTTTTTAGCTATGATTTGAGTTTCTTTGCTTAAAGACAGCGATCGTTTAATATTATCTCCCCAAAAAGTCACTGTATTTCCTTTTGATTGCATCGAAATTCCGGAACAAAAGCACAATTTATGATTTTCATTTATTTTAAGAGGCATATAAGTTTGCATTACTTTTTGTATAAGATCGCGATATTCATTAGGAGTTGAAAAATTTTCTGAAAAGATTGTCTCCATTCCCAGCGGATAACGATCACTTGGTTTTCTCGGAACTATCAGTGAAATCGCTTTCGTGCATAAGTTAACTAAAAAACCGATTAAACAAACTGAAGGCGCAGTTTCAAAATGTTCCTTTCCTCCTCTTTTGCCATGAAGTTTTCTGGCACGACCAGAGTCGCTATAAGAATGAATGGATTCTTTATTATTTATTAATAATTCTATATAAGCCAATTCCTCCTTTGTATAATTTTGATAAATCGCTTTTAACTGCTCTAGCGAAATGATCGAAAAGCGTAACTTTGCTTTTTGTAATTCTTTCATACCTAACTGCTTCATTAAGCGCTTAATACGCTTAACATCTGCTGCACCTTTAACTGTCGTTGTCTGCGGAAAAGTTTGAAAGACTTGGTAAAAATCAGCGATAAATTTTTCATAATCGGGATTATCCAGCGGCTCTGTTGCAAAATAACAAGCACCAACACTCGCTGCATTACCAATTTCTTCTTTTGTAGCTTTTAATATCTCTTGCCAAAATTTTTGATTATCTTCGGTATAACGATACGTTTTTGTTAAAGGTCTAGTATCTAAACAACAAAAATCACACTGCCCACTACACCCCTGGCTTAACTCAAACATTACCGAAGCATTAAAGTGAGGTAAGATTTTTCGAGTTGCTCTACTCTCCCAAGCAAGAGCTTTTTTCTTCCGCTGAATCCATTTTTGAAACTGAGGTGCTGTAAAATTGGTGATATCAACTCGCTGAGCAATATCTTCATAGATAGGTTGGATCAGTTTACAAGCTTGCGTAAGATAAGGATTGTCAATTGATTTTCTCTTTTTTAAATAAACATCTACCGCCTCTTTTGCTAAATAAGGATCTAAATCTAAAGCAAATTTAGTTAAAAATTTTTCAGGATTAGTTTCAAATAATTTACAATTTTTCAAATCAGCGCTAACTAACTCAACTAGACGTTTAAAGTTCAACCAATTTAACTTTTCATTATTAAGATTTAACGGTTTCTTTACCATGCTTTTGCTCATAGTGAATCTCCAATAATTCCTCAAGATTATTTTTAAAATAAGAACAGTGATCGCGTTTTTTCCCATCACGCTTATTAAGCATTCTTACCTTTGGACAACCACCATCACAAACAGGAAAAAAGAAACATTTCTCACATCTTTCATCTTCCAAGTAATTGCCTGAAACCATTCCTTCAGCCACAAGAGCCATGTTCCAATTTTTAAAAGACGCGATATTTCCGGTAACCTTATCCTTCTCACCAACATCATGCCAACACTTATAAAGTTCACCGCCAGGACCAACGACATAGGTATTATGTTGAACTAAAGTGCAAGCAGTGCATTTTGACTGCGGAAAAATCGGCAAAGGGGTTATCTTTTCCTCTCTAGCTAACTTCGCAATAAATTCACCTTTTTTTTCAGAATTAAAGAAGCAGCTAATATCAGGACTAGTAGCCTCACCATGAACAAAACCAGGATAGACATAAACACGACTTAAAATCTCATCATCATACTTGTTCTGAATAAAACGATAAACATTAGCGAACTTCTTACTATTTCTTGCATCTACATTAACACGTAAGTTTAATGTCCCTTTCCAGCTAGACTTTAATAAAGTGTCAACATTACTTACAATGCGATCAAAAGTTTTTCCTCCACTGATTAGAAAACGCCTGCTATTATGGGTTTCTTTATCGCCATCAATCGTGATTTGAATAAATGAAATATGCATATCATTTAACTCTTCGCAAATCTCAGGTGTTAAACAATAACCATTTGTAATCATTTTTGATGAATATGGGATCTTTAACTCCTCAATTCCTGCATTAATTTGTTTTATTTTCTTATAAGCAAGAAGCGGCTCACCTCCATACCAAACCAAAAAAAATCTACGCGCAGCTTTATGCATTTCAATAAACTTTAATAAACTTTCTACTGTTTCATCACTCATCATTGATTTAGTACGATTTGTTTCATAACAGTAA
Source organism: Lactobacillales bacterium (assembly GCA_031268845.1). Taxonomy (GTDB): domain Bacteria; phylum Bacillota; class Bacilli; order Lactobacillales; family Streptococcaceae; genus JAIRLR01. The sequence goes on from JAIRWP010000030.1 coordinate 7,478, forward strand.
TGACAGGCAAAATTACAATTTCGAGTGGGAGCAATTGTTAAAGATAAAGTGTCTGTTGCATAGCCAACCAGCAAACGACGCATTTTCAAAATATTAAATAAATCATCATCCTTAGTATCTTCCACCAAAAAACCACTTGTTCTTAACTGAAAATATAAACTAATGGCATTGCTAAAATCGTAAGTTTTAGGAGATTTGATAATCTCTTGAATTACGGAAGCTGCTTGCTCGTCAAGTTTTAAAAAGGCATTAGATGCTGAGTTGTAAAGTAACCAGCCATTTCTTTTTGATTTAAATAATTTGCTATAGCGCGACCATTTCATATATAAACATTCCTTCTATGTTTTAAAATTTATTATAAGATCATGGAAAGTTTAATCTTAAGCGTTTTCATAAAAATAAATAAAATCATTTTCCTACGCCCATATCCACTCCACAAATCGTATCACCACCATCTCCAATAGCTACAGCACAAACACTTATAATCACTAAACCAGAAACTCCACCTGCTACATCATCTAAAGCATCAAGATCCATTTCACCAGTTGATAAATTAGGTAAAACAAAAGTAGCATTATAATTGGGATCGTTTTCAATAACTTTTAAATTCATACCTTCTGGCAACTTTTCACCAGTTAACTTTTCAATCGTTTTATTTACATCATTAATTAAATCTTGACGAAATTCTTCATCTGTTGTAGTTTTTTGCATCACAAGTGCATAAACTTCATTCAATTTTTCCTCTGACCATGCCATAATATGCTCCTCTTAAAATTTACATTTCTATCTCTAACTGATAAACATCTAAAATTTCTACTAAAATAGGCCGAAAATATCGGTTAACTACTATTTTATCCATTGATAAATTATCAATAGCTACATCAAAAATCAAATATTTCCTCCTTTGAGCTATTTTATCTAAAATAAATGATGCAAATGATGGAGCTATTCTAAGTGCACGAGCATCTTTATAGGTGTACCATCTTCGAATTTTTGCTGCATTTTTAGAAACTTTTTCATTAATCATCCAACCAAATGGCTCCCGGATATCATGTTTAACTAAAACAAAACTTATTTTTATATCTTCCGTTTCAAAATCTTTAATAAATGGTGAAAGATATTTCGGATCATCTTTTAATTCTTCTTCTTTAGCTAAAATTTTTTGTTTTACATTTTCTGGACAATTTTGCCAAAGAATGGCTTCATATCCTTTTTCTTGAAATAAAGAAGGTCGATACCAAAGCAATTGTCTTAAATGATCGAAATTACTTGTTTTTGAAGTATATCTTTTTAACGACATTTTCCTTTCAACTTTAACTCCAGGAATTCTTTTTAATAAATAAAAGTAAGCATCTTTTAGTTTATTAGAAATAGCATAATGCCATTTACATTTGGAAACATGGTATTTTTGCTTTGCTAATTGTAAAAATCTTTGCATAACCCATTGAATATTATATGCACTCCTAAATTGCTTTAACAAAAAGATTTTTTTAATTAATAAATACTCTTTTTCATCTAGCAGAAGACCATATACAAAACCAATACAACTTTTAGCTGTATAAATAGAAAAGTAAAATAGGGTAACTTTGGTTTCTTGTTTGCGATTTTCATCAATTTCCATTTCTAAACCAAATTTTTTAAATTGTTGATTCATTTTGGCAATTTCATTTTCTTGCTGAAGGAGAAAATTTTGTAAATTCATTCATACACCCTCCTGCACGAGACAATTAGCGCTTTTTTATTATTAAAAAATGCTAACATATTGTTTTTGATATTACTATCTATTAACCAAGACAACAACAATTGTTGCAGAAACAGCTGCTGAGGTAGTGCTGCCTTCAAACATTAAAAAATTAGCGCAGCATCGCAGGCAAGTACACGGCGTTACAACTATTCATTTTTTTGGTTTTTAAAAATATAAAATGAAAAATTTTAGTTGAAATCCAAAGCTTTTTTCTTGATTATGCATATAAAATGATTTATTCTCTGAAGTTGTA
>JAIRWP010000031.1 GCA_031268845.1 Lactobacillales bacterium
GTTCCCACGATTTGTAATCAAGTAAAACTTGAACAAATCGTAAGAAACCCGACAGGTTTTTTGACAAAAAAGTGTCAAAAATTAATCAAAATTGCGCAATTCTGGAGATCGTTAACAGGTTCTTACCACACACCCTCAACACTCGCTTTTACAGCGTCTGTATCGATACAACATTGGCGTGGAAAATTTAGATCGGCCGCTTTACTTTTAAAGTTTAGGTGAAATTTGTTAAACTAAATACATAAATGTTAGTTTAATATAGCAGTTTGCAAAAAGCTTGGCATTAAGAATAAAAATTTTGGATAAACTTACACAATTTACTCAAATTATCCATGTCTAAACTTTTTGCAAAGTGCTATATCAGGAGGGAATTGCTAATGAATAGCTTTTTTAAAGGGCAAAAAAATAATGATTTTTTTAACGGGAAGCAGCAGCAAGCTGGTTTTTTTGAAACAAAGCAAGTTGATGGTGTTTATGAAACTGCAGGAGAGGGAATGAGTTTGTCTAAGTTTTTTGGACGAATTTACTCATTGGTTGCGATGGGAATCGGTTTAAGTGCAATCATTTCCATGATGTCACTTTATCTTTTTCCAGAAAATGTCCGCGCTTTAATTCTTAATCCTTCAATTATGTTGATGTTTTGTATTGCTGAGATAGTTTTAGTAATGGTTTTAAGTGCAAAGTCGCTAAAAGATGCACCTTCAAGTTTGCCTTTGTTTTTTGTATTTTCAGCAGTAAACGGGATTACTTTAAGTGTGACTTTAGCTCTTTATACACCAGGGACTGTGACTTTAGCGTTCTTTATTACCGCAGGGATGTTTTTTGCCATGAGCTGGTATGGAACGCACACAAAGCGTGACTTAACTGGACTTGGTAAAGCATGTATGGCTGGATTAATCGGAATCATCTTAACAAGTTTTCTTTCCATGATTTTTGCCATGTTTTCACCAAGAATGATTAATGGTATGACGATTTTAATTTCCTTGGCGAGTGTTTTAATTTTCTCTGGTTTGATTGCTTATGAAAATAGTCGAATTACAGATTACTATCGTGCACTTAATGGTCGCGTTCCGCAAGGTGTGGTTGTGCAAGTTGGTTTGCAATTGTATTTAGACTTTCTCAATCTTTTTATTTCTGTTTTGCGTATTTTAGGATTATTCAGTTCAAGAGACTAAGCAATGATTATTACAGAAAATTTATTTGCGATTGAAGAAAAGATTAAAGAGTTGGCTGAGTTGATTATAAGCTCTGATCAAGCAAGAAATTATTATTTGGCATCTGAAAAGTACTCAAATGATGAGAAGGCTATATTGCTTGAACATAAATTGCAATCAGCTTATGATGCCTTTTCACAAATTCAAGAACAAGAATATGGAGCTCATTGTCCGGATTATAAAGAGAAGAAGCACGCTTTTTACCAAGCAAAGCGTGCTTATGATTTATATGGAAGTATTGCTGATGTGCGTTTAGCAAAAGCGGATATTCAAAGTGTTTTAGATGAAATTGCGATAAAGGTTGCAAATAAAGTATCAAAGAAGATTGTAGTTAAAACGGGCAATCCTTTTTCTAAGCATCAAAGTAAAGCAAATTGTCAGAATCATTGTCTACATCAAAGAAAAGAGAGGTAGAGATAGTGAATAAAAAACTCTCTAAACAAGTAGAAAATTTCACCATCCAAAAACGCCGTTTATTGGTTGTTTATCTATATAGCTTAAAACCGATGAAAAACTTAAAACGATTTGGGGTGGTTATTTATGTTTCTAGAAAAATGAATTACGTCCTTATTTATATGAATGAAGAGGACATTGAAGAAGCAGAAAAAAGAATTAATAAGTTTCACTTTGTTCGTTATACCCAAGTATCGTATCGTCCAGATATGAAAATGAATTTTTAATGGTGATTAAAAATGCGCGTAATTTCAGGAGAGTTTCGTGGTAAACGTTTAAAATTAACTAAAGATACCACTCGTCCTACAACGGATAAAGTAAAAGAGTCAATTTTTAATATTATTGGGCCTTACTTTGATGGTGGAGTTTGCTTGGATTTATTTGCCGGTAGTGGCGCATTGGGGATTGAAGCTGTATCGCGTGGGATGAATCAAGCGGTATTAGTGGAGCGCAATTTTAAGGCGATGCAGGTGATTAAAGGTAATGTTGAGCTTACTAAGGCCAGTGAGCGCTTTAAACTGCTTAAAAAAGATGTCAATCTTGCTTTAGCTGATTTAGCGAATTTAGCTTTACGTTTTGATTTGATCTTTTTAGATCCACCATATAAAGAACAAGAGATTGAGGTGCAGTTAGATAAATTGCAAGTTTTCGATTTGTTAACAAACGATGCGGTGATTGTTGCAGAAACAGCCGCTGAAGTAGTGCTGCCTTCAAACATTAAAAAATTAACGCAGCATCGCAGGCAAGTATACGGCGTTACAACTATTCATTTTTTTGGTTTTTAAAAATATAAAATGAAAAATTTTAGTTGAAATCCAAAGCTTTTTTCTTGATTATGCATATAAAATGATTTATTCTCTGAAGTTGTA
>JAIRWP010000033.1 GCA_031268845.1 Lactobacillales bacterium
AAGTTAATTAAAGAAGATGATATCGCTATTTATGTAGGAAGAGATACTTGTCCAGATTGTCAGAGAATTATGCCAAAGCTTAAAAAACAATTAAAAAATAATAAAAAAACATTGTACTATTTTGATACCACTGCAAAAGGAGAAAAGCTTTTTCATTATCGAAAATTTTATAATTCTTTAGGAGTAAAAGCTGTCCCGTCGATCATTATTGCCAAAAATGGAAAAGTTAAAAAAGTGCTTAATTTAGAAAAAGATCAAACAAATTTATCTAAAATTATTAAGGAGGAAATTTAAAAAGGAAATGAATATATTAGCATTTATTCACTATTTTCTTTTTCCTGATTACACAATTTCTATTCCTGATGATGCACGAATAAAAGGCATATTTATAACAGATGAATCTGTTTCAAACAAAAAAATAAAGATTAACCAAATTGGAGCGATGTTATTTAAGGAGATAGAGAAAAATAACCGTAGTATCCGATATTCTAGATTGTTAAGCATTTTGAAAGAAAAATACCCGGCAATTCCCATGAAAGTTTTGAACAATGATGTATCAAGGTTTTTGTATTCTTTAAATTCTGTGAATTTAATCAATTATAAAAACTTTTATAAATTTAATTTCATTAAATATTTTATGTGGAATTTTGTAAAATTTATCAAAGGGTACAAAAGCAGATATGACTTAAAAGGTTATAATTTAATTTTCTTATTAATTCAAGTTATTCTTGCAGTGTTTGATACTTATTTGCTTATTGGCATTTTTTTATTTTGTATGTGGTTATTCATGATATTTATTTGCATATATCATCACATTTCAAGTTTGTGGTTTTTTGATATTTTGGGTTTAATAATGGGATTATTTTTAAGTGTTGCAATTCATGAAACGATTCATGTTTATATATACAGAAAAATCATAAAAAAACAAGCAGGATATTTGTTTTCTAAAATGTTGATGATTAGTTTTGTTAGAGAAGTTTTACCCTTAAAACAAAGTTTATTAGTTAGGGTATCAGGGCCACTTATTACATCTTTGTTAGGCGGGGGGGTTATTTATTTTTTCAGATAGAATTGCTTTTAAAGTATTTTCGTCTGTATTTATTTTTCATGTAGTTAATTTATTACCGATTTTTGGTGATGGCTATAGTTTGATTGCTGATTTATTTGATAAAAAATAACATTATTTTTTGTAGAAGGAGTTTATTTATGAATTATGATGCACCTGTTGTTATAGATGATAATTTTTCGATAACAGAAGATAAAATGGTTTGGTTCATTGTTCTTGTTGTAGTGTTGTTAACACTTGCAACAACAGTTATTGCGGCTTGCATAATATTTTGTGAACTTCGTGGAAAATGTTTTGCGGGACATTGGAGTTATACGAACCATGGAGGAGCGGTACGGTTTGGTTGTAAATGATAATATCAAAATGAAAACTTGATAGGAGAATATAATTTTATTTAAGATAATAATGTTTATTTTCTCTATCAAGTTTTTTAATGGCAAATTTCGTTAATTTAAGATATGAAAAAATTTATAAGCCGTACATTTATTGTGCAAATTTAAAAGGTGGGATCTGTATGCTGACTGTAACCAATTTATCTAAACATTACAAAAATTCCACTAAGGGAATAGATAATATTTCATTTGAAATTAATAAAGGTGAAATCTTGTGTGTGGCAGGTCCAAACGGTTCAGGAAAAACAACATTAATAAATTCTATGTTAGGTTTTATAAAAAAAGATAGTGGCAAAGTTATTCTTAATCAAAATGAGCTTATTAAATTAGAAGTTAAGAAACGAATAGCATATGTTCCAGATGAAACCATATTAATCGAAGAATTAAGTGGTATGGAATACCTGGAGTTCATACAAAAAATTATAGGTGAAATTCAATATGCTAAAATTCAACAATTAATCACTTTGTTTGATATGGATGAAGATATTTTTAAGCCGATTGCTTCATATTCTCATGGAATGAAGAAAAAGGTTCAGTTAATTTCTTCATTCATGATGGAATTTGATTTAATCATACTTGATGAACCATGTAGAGGACTAGATATCGAGTCTATCTACATATTAAAACGCCTGTTAAAAATGGTGCGTGATTCTAAAAATATGATATTTGTTTCTTCGCATGATTTGCTTTTTGCGGAAAAAATTTGTTCAAAAATGATTATTTTATTACATGGGAAAATGATAGATAGCGGAAGAATCGAATATCTAAAGGAAAAATTTAATAGCACCTCTATTGAAGAAGTCTTTTTAAAAGCAGTAATGACTAATAAAAGGGGGAAAGAAATTGAGAATTTACTTAGAAATTTTGAGAATGATTTATAAAGTCTATTTCAATAAATATAAAGCGTATTTTGATACTGGTAAAAAGAAGGTTTTGAGTTTAGTATCTTTCATAGCTATTTTAGGGATTTCCATAACAACAGGTAATATGTTAACTGCAGAAATAATTGATGTCTTTTTAAATGGTAACGATCATATATTATATTCTGCAATTATTACTTATCTTGTATCAGAATCATCATTAGTAATGTTAGTTTTTTTATTTGCGAAAATTACTATGCCAGAAAATTCAAATATATTTCAAGTTATTAATCTATTGCCTGTAAGTGCAATTATAAAACATTTTTCTTGTTATTCACTTCAAATTATTGCAGAAGTAACTATCCCTATTTTATTATATATGTCTATCTTATTACCAAAAATGATTATAAAAACGATAAACTTTAAAATCATATTGTTATTAATTTTTATCTTTATTTTACAAGCAATTTTTATGGCTATGTTATTTAATGCTATTTATAATTTTTCTTTATTTATGTTTGATAAATTAAAATTTGGGTATGCGCATAGTTATGCTTTATTTTTAAATATTATTGTTTTTTTCTTGTTAATGTGGATTCAATTTAAAAATTTTGAACATATTTTATTAAATTATTCCCAATTTGATTATGGTTTACTACATTGGTGCTCTGGCTTTATGGGTAAAATGTTAAATGGAAAAAATTACCAAGTTTCGATTTCTATAATTACTTTTTTATTTATAATTATTTTTTTTTCAGGGATAATTAGCTTTAATTTTTTAAGAAATATAAGTGCTCAAATAAAATCAGCATCAATTTTTATGAATGTATTTCATCCATCATCTAAAATTTTAAGCATGATGCTAAAAGATGTGAAATTATTATTAAGGTTAGAAAATGTAGTGTTTTTGCTAATTATTTTATTGATAAGTCAGATATTAATGTTTATTTTTAAAATAGATTTAGAAATGAAAAAGTACTTTTTGAAAATTTTTATCTCAGTCTCTGGAGGAGTCGCTGTTTTTTCTTTTGGAAGTGATTGTTGTAATATACCGTTTTATAAATTACTAGGCATTCAGAAAAAAATATTTATTTTTTCTAAATTTATATCTAGCCTATTAATTTCGGGAATATTGACAATTTCTCTATTATTGATAAATTTTAGGTGCATAGAAACATTTTATGATTTATTTAGGTTTATTTTTATTTTATTACTTTCTACATTGATGTTGTTATCAATAGGAGTGATATTTCCTTTTACCAAAACAAATGCATTCTCACAGGCAATTGTTTCTACACTGAGCTTTATTTTATTTTTCCCTATAAGTTATTTTTTTAAGGTGTTGGAGCATTTTTCTTATTTGGGAAGACTGGGATTAATATTTTGTATCTCTTTAATTTTTTTTGTTATTGTAGCAAACGTATTCAACAAACGTTGGAATGGTGATTATATATGAAAAATAAAATTTTAGAATTATTACGATATCAAGGCATTTCTTTTTGTGTTTCTACTGTGTGTCTTTTTTTGTTGCTTATTTTTACCGCAGTTTACTCATTTATAAAAGGAAAAAGTATTTATTTTCCAAGAAAAGTGCTTTCGTTTATTGCAGAATCAAATGGCAGCTCTTCAAGTATAGAGATTAAATTTATGCCTCACTTTATTTCTATGTTTATTATCTTCAGTATTTTATTTGGAATCGTATTATTTTTTATTTGTAAATTTTATAAAAAATCGAAAAATTAAGACGATCTTAGGTTCTTAACGATCTCGCCTATTATTGGAGATCGTTAACAGGTTCTAAGCTTGAAAGAAGCGATTTTAATGGACATTATTAAGGTAAAAGACAAATATAAAGGGTCTCAAAAAGCTTTTGAAATTATCAGCAAAGTGCATTTAAACGGCGCACGAGTTTTTGGTTTAGCCACAGGAAGCTCGCCGCTTGAATTGTACAGAGAATTGCGTGAGTCAAGCATCGACTTTTCAGATTCTATTTCCATTAATTTAGATGAATATGTAGGCTTGAGCAAAGAGGATAAGCAAAGTTATTGGACTTTTATGTGTCAGCAGCTTTTTAGTGTTAAGCCTTTTAAAAAAAGTTATATCCCAAATGGGAAAGCAAAAGATTTGGCAGCTGAAGCTAAAAGATACGATGAAATCATCCAGCAATATCCGATTGATTTACAAATATTAGGAATTGGAAATAATGGGCATATTGGCTTTAATGAACCTAAAACGCCTTTTACTTCGACAACGCATATTGTGGAATTGACAGATTCTACAATTGAAGCTAATCGACGTTTTTTTGCCAAAAAAGAGGATGTTCCGACTAAAGCTATCTCGATGGGGATTAAATCAATAATGAGTGCCAAAAAAATTTTATTGCTAGCATGGGGTGAAGCTAAGGCTAAAGCTATAGAAGAGATGGTTAAAGGACCTGTAGCAGAAAACATGCCAGCATCAATTTTACAAAAACATCAAGAGATTGTAATCATTTTAGATGAAGCAGCAGGATCGAAGCTATAGTCTTGTGATATTTTTCATTAAAATGCTAAAAATAAATTAGTTCGCTTGACGAGTCCAGTTATATGATGATAAGATACTAACATACTCTGTATTAGGAAAGAAGGGAACATACATGGCAGTACCAGCGCGTCGTACATCAAAATCAAAGAAAAATAAACGTCGAACTCATTACAAATTAACAGCACCGACAATCCAATTTGACGGATCATCAGGCGAATATCGTCGTAGTCATCGTATAGACTTAAAAGCTTATAGAGCAGCTAAAACAGAAAAATAATGAAAAGAGGCGAGGCTTAAGATATGCGCGTAAATATTATATTAGAGCATAAAGAATCCGGGGAACGTTTATATCTTACTTCTAAAAATAAACGAAATAATCCAGAACGTTTAGAACTTCGTAAATATTCTCCAAAACTACGCAAGCATGTAATCTTTAAAGAAGTTAAATAATAGACCTCTTTCTAAACTAAAAGTTTTAGCCAAATTATAGGATTTTTAGAAACGCAGTGACACATAAGTTGGCAAAAATTTCAGTTTAGAAAGAGGTCTAATAAAGTTAAGGGGGAAAATATAAAATGGAATTTAGTAAAAATAAAGGATTAATTTTTGGTACAGTCGCTGTTGCCGCTATAATCGGCTTTCACGCGACTTCTGTAGAAGGCATGAATGAGCCGATGGCTGAAAGCGTTGTGAACAATCTCCAACAGATATTTGATCCAAATTATCAACGTCATATTGACAATGACTATATTGTGCACTTGTTAGAAATAATGGATATTGATCACCTTCATCCCCCCACCGCTGAAATGCAGAGACTGAGTAAGCTGGGTATGAAGGACGGCGAAGATATTGCAGTTTTTTTGGTGCGTTTTTCGCGTGAGAGCGATTTCAACAAGACATACATAAGATTACAATTCCTCAACGCCCTGAGATGGGCTTTCACATATTTTAAAATCATGCCCTTACATATAAAAGCGGTAGAAGACTTGATTCACAGAACGGACGGATATGTCGCAGTATGCATGAATTTTGGGTCTACTGAATCCCAACCTTACACACAAGGTTCCGAAAAGCGATTTTTAATTAGCCATTTATGCGAAAATTTACCAAATGAAAACTCTCGCAGCGCTTTTCTGAAATTGCCTCCTGATTTCTGTGTAGAAGCGCTAAGGGAAGTCAAACGCTTGGATTTTATGAAAGATACTGGCGCTTTTATGAATGCGCTGGTTGATCTTCTCGTGGAAGCGCAAAACACAGTTAACAAATCCGATATTCTCGCTTTTGAGACCGTGTTTCTAGAATTATTATCCCCTAGATGTTTGGACGACGTTCATTTAACATTGTTAATCAGGTATATACCGGCAGCTTCGCCTGGAATGGGTGGTCGGATTAGAGAACTGATACATTGCCAGTTAAATGAGCGTTTTATAGCGGCTCAACGGATGGCTGAGGAATGTGGCGTCAATCTAGGTCCACAAAACAGGCGACCGGGTCAGGTTTCAGACTCACAAGGTCCCACCGGGGCTGCTTCAAAGCCCCCAACAGCTGCGGGTTCGCAAGCAACAGACAGGCGCAGCCAGCCCCCAGAGGAACGCGTCGACCCTGCAGAGATAGTTGTAAGAGATAAGGTAATTGATCAGCTGCAACAAAAGCTAAACGACCTTCAAGCCCAGTATGAGTTTGCTATACGACGTCATGCTGAAGAAACCGAAAGGTTACGGCGAGTGAACCCCAGAGTTGATCAATCCACAGCGGAGAGTTTATTAGCGAGAAACAAAAAGTTGGAAGCAGAAAAATTAGACCTAACAGATGAGAACAGTAGATACCAAACCTTCCTTGCAGAGTACGCTAGAGGGCATTTAGGTGACCGCATGTTTGTAGTAAACACGCCCGTTTCGGTGCGTTTCAGACAGAACCTGTTGGATAAGAGGCTTCCTTATAAAGTGTCTGAGCCAGTTAAGCCTCTTTTGGGAAATTTGAAGAACGTCCTAGACGACGAAGAAGGGCGGGGAGAATGGATCGGGGGTCCTGTTAATGAACCTGGAGTTGCGTTTACCGTTACGTACCCGCCCAACGTGACTTTCCAGCCTGTTACCCTAGTGATAAGGAGCACAGGTTACTGCCAACTGAGGACATCATTGCGTATTGAGGCCAGACCGGTAGGCACTAGTGATTGGGTTGAAATTGGCCAAACTAGTCAAGTCCCGGTTGGACTTCGACGCGGCAACGGCGACCTTGAAGTCTCGTTGTATCCCTCGGAAACTAGATTTGATGCTTTCCGTGTTTTTGTTCTTGGAAAGAATTCTCAAGGTACTTTCCAGCTTCACCTGAGCAAATTTGTACTTGTAGGAAATTATATACATGAATATCCAAACCTAGGCCCCAGAAGAGTTGCGCGTGGTGGCGTATTAACTGTTGAACCACAACCAGCATTCGTTCGACCGCTCCTTCCTCCTGCTTTCGCTGCTGCCCCGCACCCAGACGGAGCAGACACCCCACTTGTGGATGAAGCTGCACCTCCGCCACCACCGCCGCCCGACGGCGATGCTGGAGCGGCAGGCATTCGCCCAGAGGCAGATCAAATCCCAAGTACGGCAGAAGTCGCAATTGAAATGCCACGTCCACCCGCTCCTGTGTACGGTCAAGCCCCGCTTCCTACCACCGCCGCTGATTTAGTAGCCGTCACTCGGTTCCCCCCAACACTACTTCGTGCTCGCACAGACGACGGTCCACACGAGCTTGATGTAGATTTGTTCGTTGGTTATGGTGACTTACCGCGCACGAGACAGCCGTTAATCACTGAGATGACCGGACTTGTGGATGTAAGGGAATTAGGTTCTAGTCGGTTTGGGGCAATAAGACTCGTGCGACGCCCGAATCTAGATGTCGGCGGCGATGAACGTTTTGCTGCGAAATTTTACAATACAGGTGATAATAGAGATATAGGTGAGGCGTTTTGGCGTCTAGTGCACCCATTTCCAGATTTTGACCACCCTTGTATCGAACCTATAGTTGGCATAGTTCCTCCCACTAAAAAAGGTAAGGGACCTATTGTCCTCGCACCTTTTTCTCCTGGACTCTCGCTTGAGGATGTTCTGGTAGCCGAACGTAGGAACGATCCGCCTGCTTTTTGGACCCGTACTGCTAAGGTGAACGTTGCCTGGTGCATTGGCTCCGGACTACATTATTTGCACAGTAAGGGCGTGGTGCATCGTGAACTTAAGCCTAGTGATATAATAATAACAATTGATGAAGGCGGCAATGTAATTGCTCAAGTCAGTGGGAGCTTAACGAGCGTGTTAGAAGAGCATAAATATGCGCGTACAACTCAAGTCGGCGGTCCTAGTTACATGGCCCCAGAAGTATATAACGATGAAGCTGAGGGACGCAAAGAGCGAGACCAAAAAACCGACGTATTCTCATATGGACTGATTCTTTTCGAAATCTTTGGCGGCAGAAAGGTATTTCCTTCAACGATATCTGCTGCGGCAATTATGAGGAGAGCTATGAGTAATAAGCCGGCGGACAGGCCTAAATTCGCCGACGGTGCGCCCAACTGGCTACAGAAACTATTCATCCAAGCAACATTGGCTAACCCCGCTCGACGACCTACAGTATTTAGCATGTTGTGCACATTTAACAAAAACAGGTTCGCGTTTTTTCCTGACATGCCGTTCACGATGAATGGTCCTACTAATCCGTTAACAGGTGAACCTGTGCTTCAAACGGACTCCGATTATCAAGTCAGTGAAGCGGGGAGAGTTATGCCTTCCGCAGGGCCGACGCATGAATATTTCTGATTAAAACACTACAATAGTTTTAAGGAGGCAATTGTAGTGTTGAAATACTTTGAAAGCCTTAGAGCCTGTTAACGATCTCTTACAAACTTTAGACAAAAATCTAAAGTCAAACACAACTTGGTAGAAGTTGTTGTGTTGGTTGTTTGTGCTGTGGTTGCCGAGTGTGAAGCATTGTATGGACAAATTCACAAAACAGTTTGATGCAAAATTACAAGTTGGTGAAATAGTGATTAAAATTTATAATACATTGACTAGGAAGAAAGAAGCTTTTAAGTCGATCGAAGATTGCAAAGTAAGGATGTACGTTTGTGGACCAACGGTTTATAACTATATTCATATTGGTAATGCAAGATCAATCGTTGCTTTTGATGTGATTCGGCGTTATTTGGAATATCGCGGTTTTGCAGTAAATTATGTGATGAATTTTACAGATGTCGATGATAAGATTATTCGCTCTAGCCATGAATTTGGAGTGTCTACTGAAAAAGTGGCAAATCGTTTTATTGCAGCTTTTAATGAAGATGCAAAAGCTTTAAATGTAAAGGTGCCTGATTTTACACCGCGCGTATCTCAAAATATTCTTGAGATTATTGCTTTTATTGAAGATTTAATAGTAAAAAATTGGGCCTATCAAGCAGATGGGGATGTGTATTTTCGGGCACGCAAGTTTCCTCATTACGGTGCATTAGCAAATAAAACGATTGATGACTTGGAAACTGGCGCTAGTGGAAGAGTTAGCGCTGAGCAAAATTTAAAGGAAGACGCGATTGATTTTGCTTTGTGGAAGAGCTCAAAAGCAGGTGAGCCATCCTGGGAGTCGCCGTGGGGGAGTGGTCGTCCTGGATGGCATATAGAATGTTCAGTGATGGCCACAAAAATTTTGGGTGAGACGATCGATATTCATGGTGGTGGGCAGGACTTGGAATTTCCGCATCATACAAATGAAATTGCTCAATCTGAGGCGAAAACTAGCAAGCATTTTGCCAATTATTGGATGCATAATGGTTTTGTAACGGTTGGCGAAGAAGATATGAAAATGAGTAAGTCTTTGGGAAATTTTGTGACGGTACATGAGTTATTGCAAAAAATTGATCCAAAAGTTCTCCGTTTTTTGATGAGTGTAACGCATTATCGTAAGCCAATTCGTTTTTCTACTGCAAGCCTTAAAGAAGCAGAAGTGAATTTAGCAAAGTTAAAAAATATTTATGATAATTTTACTTTTCGTAAAGGTGAAGTGCAGGATTCTTTAATGGAAGATCAGCAAAAATTAGCGAAACTTAAATCTTTTGAAGAAAGTTTCGTTTTAGCGATGGATGATGATTTTAATACCGCAAATGGTGTAACAGTTCTTTATGACTTAGCTAAATGGATGAATGTTTATGCTGAGAAAAGTGTTCTTTCTAGAGTTATATATGAGCAGACAGTTAATTTGTTTACAATCTGGCTTTTAATTTTAGGAATTGAGTTTAAAACGCAAGATGCTTCTTTAGCAGAAGAAGTGGAAAAATTGATTGTTGAGCGAAATCAAGCAAGATCGGAGAAAAACTTTCAACGCGCTGATGAAATTCGCGAGCTTTTAACAATGCGCGGTATTATTTTAGAGGACACTAATGCAGGTACACGATGGAAAAAGGTGGAAAATTAATTTTGAAGTGGTGAGAGCTAGGCTATGAATATTCAATAGGCTCTTAGAGCCTGTTAACGATCTCTTAGATCGATAATAGATCTTTAAGTTTGATTTAAGTTAAAAGTATTAGATTATGTATGTCCCTTTTTTCATTAGGTTTTTTACAGGATTAGCTGGTTGAAATTTTACTAGAAAGTTATGTAAAAAATTTAGATAAATTCCCTCATTAAAATTATTTGGAAAAGACAGATGTGTATCTAGCAAATGTACATTTGTCTTTTTTTACGCTGGAAAATTCCGAATCTGGTTATAATTGTTATAATTTAAGCATTATGATATACTATGAATATGATTACAATTAAATGAGAGAAGGGGATTTTGTGAAGGCTCCAAAACCGGACAAAGTAGCATCAAAAAAAGCGATTCGTGAGTTTTTAATGCGCGTTTTTATTGTTCTTTTTATGTTAACTGGAGCCGGAGTTACGGCATATCCTTTTGTTGTTAATGCTTTAAATAATAGTATCAGCAAAACCGTAGTAAATCGTTATCAATCTAAAGAAAATGAAGAGTTTCGTGAAAAGCAGACAAAAAAATTAAAAGAAATGAGCTTGGCAGAAAAGCAGAAAAATGAAGCTTTGAAAGATCCATTTTCACAAGTAAGTTTGGATCGCGCTAATTTTGATGCCTTTCATCCTAATTTTTATGCACAGCATACCATTGCGGTTATTTATATTCCGAAAATTAATGTGAGTCTTCCTGTATTTGATAGTACAGAGGAACGTTTTCTTTCGCAAGGAGCTACTTGGATGTCAGATACCAGTTTTCCTGATGGCGGAAAAGGTGAGCATTCAATTATTACAGGACATCGTGGATTGCCTACAGCAGAGCTGTTTTCAGATTTACCAAAGTTAGTTAATGGAGATATTTTTATTATCAAGCAAAATGATGATTATTTAGCTTATAAAGTTTTTGAAAAGAAAACAGTTAAACCAGAAGAGACAGGAATTCTTGATCTCAAGAGTGATAAGGACTTAGTTACATTGGTAACCTGTACGCCGTATATGATTAATAGTCATCGACTTTTGGTAACAGGAGAGAGAGTTCCTTTTACACCCAGCATGCTTAAAGATATTGATAATATTGAAACAGCGAAAAAAAATAAAAATATCAAGGTTTATACAGCAGTATCTTCAGCAATCATTGGAGCATTTATGCTTTTACGCTCATTTTGGGTGAGTATGCAATTAAAACGCAGACGTTATAATTTGCGTTTTCGTGTGATGGACAATACCGGCAAACAAGGCTTAACACAAGCGAAGTATCAGTTGTTTGGCTCAAATGGCAAGACACCGTTATCAAAAAATGGTGAACTATTATTTGCCTCACCTAATCAAGATGGTGAAATTGTTTTTGATGGGATTCCAGGTGGAAAATATATTGTTAAACAAGTAACAGCTCCTGATGGATATCAAATGCTTGATCAGGTTAAATTTAAAATGCACAGTATTAAAGATCCCTTTTTTTCTGCTTCAATCGTTCATCGTGTTTTGAGTAAATTTGATTGGCAACAGTTAAAAGGTAAGGAATTAGTTATTATCAATCCACTGAAATAGGAAGGATGGGTAAATTTTATGGCAGGTATGTCAAAAGAAAAAAAGTGGGCAATTCCTCAATTTGTCGTTAAAATATTTGCCGTTTTGATTTTTTTAGGGGGAGCATTAACTACTGCATACCCTCTTTATTGTGATGTGTTAAATGATGTATTAGCAAATAAAGTCAGTGATGAGTACCATTCTAAAGAAAATGAAAAATTTCGCAAGGAACAAAATGTCAGATTGCGCGCACAACATCAAAAACAAGAAGCTTTAAAAGATCCTTTTTCAAAGGTTTCCCTAGAAAGTTCAAGAGAAGTTGCTAGTAATCCTCCGACAGAATTTTTGGTCAAGCATACAGTTGCTTTTATTTATATCCCAAAGATTGATCAAAAATTGCCAGTTTTTGATACAACTAATGATTTATTTATGGATCGTGGAGCAACTTGGTTTTCTAAAAGCAGCTTTCCTGGTAGTGGCAAAGGAGGGCACACAGTGATTACCGCACATCGAGGTTTGCCAACAGCAACTTTGTTTACCGATTTAGATAAATTAAAAAATGGGGATAAGTTCATTGTTGAAGTGGATGGAAAATATTTAGCTTATGAAGTTTATACACGTTATGTTGTTTTGCCGGATGATTTAAGTAAGCTAGATCCGATTGAGGAACAGGACACAGTCACTCTTTTAACTTGTACTCCATATATGATCAATTCTCATCGTTTATTAGTGGTTGGTAAGCGCGTACCATTTACCCCATCAATGTATGATGATATGAATTCAATTAAATCCGCCCAGGAGAAAAAGGTAGCTAAGTTAGTTATCGGACTTTCAGCAGCTGGAGTGCTTGCTATATTCCTGGCTTATATCTCTTATCTTCGTCTAAAACATGCGCGTAGTTTATATAATTTGAATTTTAGAGTATTAGGTGAAGAAGGGCGACCTGCAGTTGGTGCTTACTATCAATTATTTGATCGGCGAGGAAAAAAACCTAAGCGTAGAGATGGCAAATTAATGATTAGTGAGGTAAATCCTGTAGATGGCAAAGTATCTTTTCAAGGCATTCCGGGTATCTCACTTAAGATCAAGCAAGTCTCTGGAAATGACCAATATCAAAAAATGCCTGATATGCGAATTGGAATTTTAAAAAGAAAAGCCAAAGAATTCACTGTAAAGATAAAAAAACGTAAATTAAAAGGAAAATTAGAAAAAGATGGTAAAAAATATACAATTTACTTACAAAAGAAATGAAAAAAACTGTTTGCTTTTTGATAAGGAGCAAATAGTTTTTTTTAATTGCTTTATGTTACAGTGGCTATCGAGCTTGAGTGCATTTGCAAACAGGAAATTTTTATGGCGAAGATTTTTCTAGATATTTCTTTTTCAAACGAGAACATGTTTTTGTTTGAAAATTATTTTTAGTTATGATATTTTTACGGTGTTGGTAGATCAAATAATTTGACAAATGAGAAAGAGGGTGTGCATAATGACCAGAGACCAGAGACCAGAGACCAGAGACCAGAGACCAGAGACCAGATATTAATTATTAATAGAGAACGTTCTTCTAACCGAGCAAACGCACCTTGATGAAAAGGGAATTTGGTGGGCTTTTTGTGTTGCAACTCATTAAAAAGAATAAAGAATCAGGATAGTTTGCAATAAACATTTGAAATAGCCCTGTACCAAAACGAAGAAAATATATATATGTTGAAGTTTGGGATAAAAAACGTTTTAGAAAAAGAAAACCTGATCTTTAATTAATATTACTAAGTAGAAACAGGAGGAATTGAAATGAAAAAATTTGTTATTTTGGCACTATCGTCATTTGTTTTAAGTACTACGGGAGTTGTGGTTAATGCTGGTACTTGGGAATACCCTTGTGGAGGTGAGTGGCATTACGGGGTAGGTGCTACCGGATCTTTTTCTGATTATCGTCATGGAAGTAAAGAACACTCGGCTACAGTGACGTATGGAAGTGAGAAAGACCATAGTAGAGTGAGTGCAGGCAGCTGGGCAAAAGCTCGTTTAACTCGCTACCATGGATGTGAATTTTTCTATAACGTTTTCTAGTATAACTATCTAATTATAGGCACTAAAAAACGATACGTTTTAAAGCTGAAGCGTATCGCTTTTTGAAAGGATGTTTTTTTTTGAAAAAAATTATGATTTCGCTTTTATGCATCATTTCACTTCTTCTAAGTATTGCTTTTGCATATTCTGAAAAATCAAAAGACGATCAATATCTTGATAATATCGAAATGACTAACAATGCTATGCCCTTTTTTGTTAAAGATTCAGATTTATCGATCGAAGAAGAGCTGTCTGAATTTACTAAGTTAGCGAAAAAATATCAAGCAACGATTATTCGCACGGATAATCTGAGCAAAAATGATGAACAAATTGTCTATAAGTCTGGCGTTTATGCCAAAAATTATTTTAAGAAGCTTAAAATTAAGTTAACATACGGCCGAATGCCGCAAAAAAAAGATGAATTTTTGGCAACATACGATACCAAAAATCATAAACAAAGTGGCAAGATTCATGATTTATTTGCTGATCGGCCATTAATTTTTGGACCACTAAAAGATTTTTATCAAAATCAAAAAGCAAGTGTGAATGGGACATACACTTTAATCGTTGAGCCTAACTATAAAGAAGCAGTTCTTAAGCAATTATCCGCTGTTTTTAAAATATCAAAAGCAAAATTGATTACTCCTACTTATGGTAAGGGGTATGGAGAAGGAACAATCTATTTATTAGCTTCAATCTTTTCGATAATTATCTTGACCATTTTTTGTTTAATGAGTGCCTTTTACCCGATTTCAAAATTAAAAGAAATCGGAATTATGAAACTTTTAGGTTTTAAAAGTTTAAATATCTGGGGGCAACTAAATAATCGGATATTAATGACATCTATTTTCTTTTTTTTATTAACGCTTCCTGTACAAAAGCTAATCATAAGCGAGAGTGATTGGCCTTATTTTTTAAAGTTGGCAGTGCTTGAATTAATAGTTTTAGCTATATGTTTATTATTTTCTTTGATCATGCTCGTAATTATCCGCAAATTTAGACTTGCAGATGTTTTAAAGAATTTTTTTAATTTTCGCTTTTCCCTTTATTTAAGCTATCTGCTTAAATTTTTGATTTTTGTGGCCTTGATTGCTGTTATTCCGCTTATGTCTAAGGAGCTTAAGACTCTTTTACAAGAATTACAAGTGAAAGTTGTTTATGAACAAGAGAAAAATTATCTAACGTTAGCAAAGCTTACATATCAGGATAATGAGTTTCAGGAAGAGCTTAATGGTAATAATATCCTTGGTAAAAAATTAGTTAAATTATATAAAGAATTAGAAAAAACGGCAGGTGCTCAATATGTTGTTGTTGACGGTCCAAGTGTAGATTCGAAAAAGAATAATTATCAAATGATGAAAGCAAATCAAAATTATCTGAAAAAACTTGATCTTCCTTTACCCTTACCTCTTACTGAAATTTTTAAAGGAAATAAATTGACTTTTTTAGTGCCAAATAATTTAAAAAAGAACAAAGCTAAAGTTGAATCTCAGATAAAAAATCGAGCATATATTTTTTTCCCAGAGGATGAGCCATTTCAAAAGACAAAAGATTTTCCTTTACGGGTCATTTTTTATCAAGATAATGATAAAGATTTTTTTTCTGAAAATATTGACTTGATCGACAAAAATAAAGGTTTTATCAAAAATCCGATTATTATTTGTATAAGTGATAATTTTTTAAATGAAAGAAGCAGTTACTTGAATGTTTCAGCATTACATAATCCGCTACGTATTTTAGATAATAAAAAGAATAGAGCCGCCATTCAGCAAGCAATTATCAATAATGGACTAGAAAATAACGCTGTGCAATTTAAAAATGTTCTTTCAACAGGTTTTGCCAGAGAGTTAAATATTGCCCAAACAAGTGTTATTGCCTGGATAAGTATCCTTAGTTTGTCGCTGTTAACAAGTATAGCACTTTGCAAAAAGGTTAATTAAATATTAAGATATTATAAAAACAAACCAAAGGAAGTAATCTTATGCCCAAACCAATATCACTAGATCTCAGAAAACGAATTCTACAAGAAATAAGTAGTGGTCGCGAGAGCGTTCGCAGTGCAGCTACTAGATTTTTAGTATCAGTAAATTCAATTTACCTATGGCA
>JAIRWP010000043.1 GCA_031268845.1 Lactobacillales bacterium
TTTGCCTCAAACTACGAAAAAATAGCTCAAAAAACCTGTCGGGTTATTACAAGTTGTTTCAAGCTTTGCTTGATTACAATTTGTATAACGGGATTCATTTCACTAGAGATCGTTAACAGTTCTTAGAAAAAATATTAAGTTAATTAGCCATCAAATAAATATAAAATTTTAGGAGGGTTTCAAGCATGAAATATGTAAAAACAAAAAAGATCTTAAATCAAGCAGTTGCTGATCTTTCAGCACTATCAGCAATGATTCATCAAACTCATTGGTATATGCGCGGGTCTAATTTTATTAAGCTGCATCCACAAATGGATGACTACATGGAACAAGTTGATGCTCAACTTGATGTTGTTTCAGAACGTCTAATAACTCTAGATGGTTCACCGTATTCAACATTACGCGAATGGGCAGACAATGCCAAGATTAAACAAGAGCCTGGTATCTGGGGTGTTTCTACAGAAAAACGTTTTGAAGAGCTAATTTTGGCACTTCGCTATATGACCAAGTTATATCAAGAAGGACTTGACGTTACAGACACTGAAGGTGACGATGTTACAAATGGAATTTTCTGCGACTTTAAAGGTGAGTTTGAAAAATTAATTTGGATGTTACGTGCTGAGCTAAATTTAGCTCCTGAAATCGATATATAAAATAAAAATTGGGTTTATCAATAGAATTTTATTTCCATTGATAAACCCAAAAATCTTTGTCGTTAAATATTCAACACCTTGCCCAAAAAATCCTTAACAAAGCTTAGTTTTTAAAAACAATAAATTTACTAACAATGTAATTTGTCACAATGGCGATAACTTGCCCCAACAGAGCAAAAATAAAATTTTCTAAAAGTAAGGGGGTTCCAATTACATTCTTTGTCAATGCACTACTAAATAAAAAGTTAGCATAGTCAATCTTTTCAAGTCGAAATAAATAGATAAAAAAGTCATGATATTTATCTACCGCCAAAAATGCTAAAACTAAACAAATAACTAAAACAAATAAACGACCAATTATAAAGTGAAAAAATTGCAAAAAAACGCTCTTATTTTTATCTTGATTTTTAAAAACCCAAATTTTATTAGTTATAAAAGCAAAAATAATGGCAATAACTTGTGCTATAGTTTCTGAAAAAACAGCATTTTTATTAATAAAAAATATAGTTAAACGAATAATGAAATAAACAATGGTAGCTAAAACACCAAAAATAAGGTATCTAATTAACTCCTGCGCTTTTTCTTTATGAGAAGTAAGCGTGTATTCAGACATTTACGTAACTCCTTTGATATAAAATGAGGCAGACTTTTTAAGTCGGCCCCTTTATTTTTATTAGTTTTTTTTAATTTAGCTTTCCAGCTAATGATTTTGCAAAATTTTCTAGCTTAGCAATATCTTCTCCTTCAGCAGCTAGATCTATTTTTACGCTTTCTGCACCCTTGATCGCACCGGCAGTTGCAAATACTTCATCAAAATCATCAACTGATTTGCAAAATTGATCGTAAAAAGTATCACCTGATCCACATACACCATAAATTTTGTCATTCAGATCTAGTTTTTGTAAATCTTCATAGAAATCCACAATCTCGTCAGGTAACTCACCATCGCCATAAGTATAAGTAGCAACAACGGCAAGATCAGCATCTAAAAAATCTTCTGCTTTTACTGTTGTACATTCATTTAGTTCGACATCCACTGCTAATTTTTTTAAGTTTTCTGCAACAATTTCAGCGATTTCCTCTGTATTGCCAGTCATACTTGCATAAACAATTTTTGCTGTTGCCATTTTACGGCCTCCTTGAAACAAATTTTTAGATTCTAAAAATCTTTTAGAATTATAACATAATGTTTTGGCTAGGTGCATTTGCTGTAATAACTGCAATATAAATCGCATGACTACCCTTTTTTTGAACTAAAATTTATGATAATTTTGATAAAAAAGGTGAGGGCAATGATATGGCAAAAATATTAACATCAATATTTTATTCTAACTCGGCGGTTGAACTTGCCCCTATACTTCTTGGCAAATTACTATGCAGAAAGATTAATGATGATATTATCAAACTTCGAATCACCGAAACAGAAATATATTTTGGCGAAAATGATACTGCTTGTCATGCTAGTAAAGGACGTACAAAACGTACACAAGTGATGTATGAGCAAGGCGGTATTGCTTATATTTATCTTTGCTACGGAATACATAATATGCTAAATATCATAACCGGTGTTCAAGATCATCCGCAGGCTGTTTTAATTCGCGGAGCAGGTCAATATAATGGACCCGGAAAGTTAACAAAAGGACTTGAAATTAATCGTTCTTTGAACAATAAGTTATTAACAAAAGAAAATGAACTTTGGCTTGAAGATGATAAAAAAATGGTTAATTATACTGCTACTCCTAGGATTGGCATCAAATATGCAAGTATAGAAGATCAAAATAAACTATGGCGATTTGTTGCTAAATAACTTTGCTCTACTGCAATTCGGAAAGTAAACCATAACTAAAAAATATGCTACAATAACCTCATGTTAAAGATTACGAAAAAATCCAAAGCCAACATATTAGACTCTATTCAAAAAGGCGAAATAGACGCC
>JAIRWP010000060.1 GCA_031268845.1 Lactobacillales bacterium
TATCACTAATTTTGTTAGACGGCTTTTTAAGTTGTTCAAAAAATTTTAATGGACCTTTTGTTCGCTTTGTTTCTCCACAAGAAACAATTAATTCAACTGTATTTTGAAATTTAATACTAAGAATTAAATGAAAAATAACTTGATCAGTTTTTTTAAATTTATCATAAACAAGCTATTAATTAACGCTTTTATTTTACCTAATTTGGTTTAGAAAATAAAGCTTTCATCTCGTTAATTTTCATTCATGTAAATTGTGTAAGCTTATCCAAAGCTTTTATTCTTAAGATAAACCGACCTCACCTTAAAATCAGTCTTCGTTACGCGAAAAATCTCCCAAATTTGGAATTTAATAATGATATAATATGTATTGGAATAGAGGGAGATTAAGTTATTTTGTTAAGATTTCAGAAATTTGGAAAGTATATTATTTAAGCTTTGCTTGTTTTTTTTAATTCTCTAAGAACCTGTTAACGAAAAGAATTTAAGAAAGGCATAAAATCGCTCGCCAATTGAAATTAAATTTACGCCACTAAACGCACAAGAATAAAACATGACTTATTTCATACATATCTTTTGCAGGATCTCTTGATACTGTAAACTAGGCGTATGTAAATATTATTGTGGCCAAACGAGAATAACGTTTCATTAAAATAAATTAAGGATATGATTTACATGAAATTCATTAAAACAATTACAGCGCTCATTTTATTAATAATTATCCACAGTAATGTTAATAACACAGTTTATGCAGACTGGAAAGATGAACGTGTAATTGCAAGCAACAAACAAAATAAATGGTACAATAACGATCCTTCTTATGTCTTAGAAGACGAAAATGCCATCCCGGATAATCAAAGGCTAACTAACATAGCTACATATTATCATTCTGGTACTAAAAATAGTATTCTTTACTTAAAAATTCCGTTAACTAATATTTTACGTATTGCAATTTCTCAATTCTTAGGAATTGATATAAAGGAATTGGATAATAAACCATATCTTATGGTTGAAGTAATAACCCCTGGAGATTCAGTATCGGGTAAAGAAATGGTACTTCGACCACAATATGTTTTTAGCTATCAGATACCTGCCTTAGGTCTTGGATTAGGTATTGATGATATACGATATCCCATACAAACTGAAGATACACCACATAATGAATTCAATATAAATGCTGATGTAAAGACGGATACAAGAGTCTTTGGACCAGGTAATGGCATTGTTTCTGAACAAATTCGCGATGCTGGCAATGTAAGTATTCATACTAAATGGTGTCCCCCTTGTCCCCCTTTCCGTGGCCATTGGAGTATTGTTGACTCTCCTGATAATCTTCATCTTGGTTTTAACAATGATAATCAATGTCGTACAGTTTTATCTTTTGTTGATTTTCATAATGGAGTGCATGGAACATTGAATAATACTCCATTTACGGGGCGTGATATTTCAAAACAGCTTACTTTAACTACAATCCTTTCTCATGAGGCTTGGATGTTTTTTAAAAGTAAAGTTTATTTAAATGGTGAAATAACTGTTACGTCCTCAGATATATGGGATTACCTCTCTCAAGGGTTTCGTCCGCTAGCTGGCGAAAGTGCTGCACAAGCTACATATCGTCATCTTAATGAGGAAAACGCAAAAAAGCCGCCAATTGGGGCTATTTTATTAGATATGTTCCGCAATGATTACATCACTGCAGAAGTAATGCATTATTTCCTAGGCTTTACGACAGCTGAACTTCAATGTGTTAAACCCGGCGTTCAACCTTCACTTATCATTCCTGCTCCTTTGCGTAGTGCAGCTCCACCGCCACATATAGATTCTGATCCTATTCCTGTTGTAACAACGACAAGTCCAGTTAACGTATCTACTTCGGCAACACCAAGTTTTAGAACACTTTCAAAAACCTGGCCAAGACCTCTGCCTGCTGTTACTCCTCAGTTTGAAATGTCTTCTGGCATTCCTGATGATGAAGAACTTTTGACAGTGTATCGAGTTTATAATCGTAATAATGGTTTTCATCATTACACGATGGACAGAGCCGAAGTTGACTATTTGGTTTCTATTGGTTGGCTTGATGAAGGCGAAGCATTTAAATGTAACAAACAGGGTGTCCCTGTCTACCGGCTATATAATCGTGCTACAGGAATTCACCACTTTACAACTAATTCCAATGAACGAGATGATTTAGTTAATAACCATGGTTGGGAAGATGAAGGAATTGCTTGGTATGCTAGAACAGAAGGAATTCCTGTTTATCGGATATATAATCCAGGAAACGGTGAACATGTTTGGACGACAAGTCGTGCCGAGGTTGAAAATGCGGTTGCTCATGGATGGCATGATGAGGGCATTGCTTGGTATATGTGATTGAGAGTTTTGTAAACATCGTATTGTAAAAATAAACTGTGTAGGTGCCCAAATCTTAGAGACAAGTTAACAGGTTCTTAGACAGTAGCGGTGGACTAATGAATGCTCAAATTAAAGAAAAGTTAAGTTTACTCCCCAGTAATTCTGGATGTTATTTAATGAAAGATAAATCAGGCACAATTATTTATGTGGGGAAGGCAAAAATTTTAAAGAATCGTGTGCGTTCATATTTTGTTGGCAGTCATAATACGAAGACGGAGCGTTTAATAAGTGAAATTGCTGATTTTGAGATCATTGTGACGGAATCAAGCATTGAGGCACTTTTACTGGAGATCAATCTGATTAAAAAGAATCATCCTAAGTACAATGTGATGCTAAGAGATGATAAGACTTATCCGTTTATTAAAATCACTAATGAAGACTACCCCAGACTATTAATTACACGTAAAGTTTTGAAAGATAAAGCATATTATTTTGGCCCTTTTCCCAATGTGGGTGCAGCTAACGAGACAAAGAAAGTTTTAGATAAATTATATCCGCTTCGAAAATGCAAAATTATGCCTAAAGAGGTGTGTTTGTATTATCATATGAAACAATGTCTAGCACCTTGTGTGTTTCAGATTTCTAAAGAAGTATATTCTTCAATGGTGGAAGAGATAAAGAAATTTTTAAATGGTGGGCATGAAGCAATTACCAAAAAGTTAAAGAAAGAGATGAATGAGACTTCAAAGCATTTGAAGTTTGAAAAAGCAGCTGAGTTACGTGATCAGATTCAATCCATTGAAACGGTGATGACTAAGCAAAGGATGACAAATATTGATCGAAAAGATCGCGATGTGTTTGGTTATGCAGTTAACAAGGGTTGGATGTGTGTACAGGTCTTTTTTGTACGACAAGGGAAATTAATCGAGCGTGATGTCTCACTCTTCCCTTTTTATGGAGAAGCGCAGGAGGACTTTTTAACATATCTTGGACAGTTTTATCAAAAAAGTGAACACTTTGTGCCAAAAGAGATTTTGCTCCCACACAAGGTTGATATGACAAGTGTTGAAGCAATGGTGAAAACCAAAATTTTGCAGCCCAAGCGTGGTGAAAAGAAAAAATTAGTGGAGTTAGCAATCAAAAATGCTAAGGTAAGCTTACAAGAAAAATTTGATTTGGCGATAAAGCATGAAGAGAAAACATTTGGTGCGATTAAACGCTTGGGTGAGGCGATGAATATTCCAACACCTACGCGGATAGAAGCTTTTGATAATTCAAATATTGCCGGAACAAATCCGGTAGCAGCAATGGTTTGTTTTATTGATGGGAAGCCAGTCAAAAATGAATATCGCAAATATAAAATCAAAACCGTGCAAGGTGCGGACGACTACGCTTCGATGAAAGAAGTGATTTATCGAAGATATTCACGCGTATTAAAAGAAGGGTTACCATTTCCGGATTTGATTTTGCTTGATGGTGGTAAGGGACAGATTGATGCGGCACTTGAAGTGCTGGATAATCAGCTAGGTTTAGACATTCCCACCGCTGGTCTGGTAAAAAACGAAAAGCATCGCACACATGAGCTATTATTTGGTTCAAAATTTAAGTTAATTCCGCTTGCTCGTAACTCTGAGGAATTTTTTTTACTGGAGAGAATTCAAGATGAAGTGCATCGTTTTGCGATTACTTTTCATCGTCAGTTGCGTTCAAAAAACAGTTTTGCATCTATTTTGGATGAGATTGAAGGGATTGGAGAAAAGCGTAAAAAAATTTTACTCAAACATTTTAAATCTTTAAAAAAAATCAAAAAAGCCAGTGTTAAAGAACTACAAATAGCTGGTATGCCAAAAAAAGTAGCTCAAATAATCAAAAAAACGTTAGCTAACCATAAGGTATAAATGAAAAAAATTTGATCCTGTAAAAATGCACACTAAAGTATGTTGAGCTAACTTTTTAGCGATCTGCAATTCGGAAAGTAAGCCACAACTAAAAAATATGTTACAATAACCTCATGTTAAAGATTGCGAAAAAATCTAAAGCCAACATATTAAGCTCTATTCAAAAAGGCGAAATAGACGCCGTTGATATTAGTAACCCTAATTTTATAGATGAGATCATCTTAAAAATGCATGAAAACGGGGTAATTGATGAGCTTGAAGGGTTAATCAAAGATAAACGTCATCAAAACACCACTGTCCCTCTTAAACTCATCTGGACATTAGCGGTAGCGGCAAAAATGAAAATTCACACAAGCCTTAGCGATGTTCCGTTTGGAATTACAGATG
>JAIRWP010000037.1 GCA_031268845.1 Lactobacillales bacterium
TCTAGTGAAAGTGGGGCTAGTCAAGCAGTAGATTTTGAGAGATATACGCAGTTACTTGATCAGGCTAATCAGCTGAAGCAGCAAGATCAGTTGACTGAGCGCTTTACAGCTTTGGCCAAGGCTGAGGCACATTTGTTGAATCAGAGGATCTTGGTTCCATTGAGATCGGATGTTGCTTCGGTGATGTTGCGGATTAAGCCTTTTAGTTGGTCTTACGGAGTGACAGGTTTGATGCGTTCGCCTTCTTGGCAGACACCACGCCTTAAGTATATGGAGTTGCAAAAAGGTGCAGTGAGTAAGGAGGTTTATGATAAGGCGCAGAAGGTTTTTGAAGAGAAAAGGAAAAAGGCGACAATACTGGATCGAGGGGATCACAAGATTGATAAAAAACTTCCCACTAAACCCATAAAATAGTACACTTGTATTTGTTGCAAGGGGGAGCATGTTTGTATTTTGATTTAGAGTTTTTCTATAATCTTAAACATGTTCTTTAAAATTTTATTTAAAAAGGAGAGGAAAAAAATGTCATTGATTACTGATGTTTATGCTCGTGAGATCTTAGATTCTCGTGGAAATCCAACAATTGAAGTAGAAGTTTATACAGAATCAGGCTCTTTTGGACGTGGAATGGTGCCATCAGGTGCTTCGACTGGAGAATATGAAGCAGTTGAGTTGCGTGATGGTGACAAAACTCGCTACGGTGGTAAAGGAGTACAAAAAGCAGTAGACAATGTCAATAATATCATCGCTGAAGCAGTAATCGGTTATGATGTCCGTGACCAACAAGCAATTGATCACGCAATGATTGCTTTAGACGGAACTCCTAATAAAGGAAAATTAGGCGCTAATGCAATTCTTGGTATTTCGATTGCAGTTGCTCGTGCCGCTGCAGACTTCTTGGAAATTCCGTTGTACCATTATTTGGGTGGATTCAATACGAAGGTATTGCCAACACCAATGATGAACATCATCAACGGGGGATCGCACGCAGATAATTCGATCGACTTCCAAGAGTTCATGATCATGCCTGTAGGTGCTACAACATTTAAGGAAGCCTTACGCTATGGAGCAGAGGTCTTCCACGCATTGGCGGCAATTTTGAAATCTCGTGGTTTAGCTACTTCTGTAGGAGATGAAGGTGGTTTTGCACCAAATTTAGGTTCAAATGAAGAAGGTTTTGAGGTAATTGCTGAAGCGATTGAAAAAGCAGGATATATTCCTGGCAAAGACGTAGTGTTAGCAATGGATGCCGCTTCTTCCGAGTTTTATGACAAAGAAAAAGGCGTGTACGTCTTAGCTGATTCAGGTGAAGGCGAAAAAACAACTGATGAAATGATTGCTTACTATGAACATTTAGTTTCCAAATATCCAATTATTTCAATTGAAGATGGTTTAGATGAAAATGATTGGGATGGCTTTAAGAAATTAACCGATGCTTTAGGTGATAAAGTTCAGCTAGTAGGAGACGACTTGTTTGTTACCAATACAGCTAAACTTTCTGAAGGAATTAAGCAAGGTATTGCAAACTCAATTCTAATCAAAGTTAACCAAATTGGGACCTTGACTGAAACGTTTGAAGCAATTGAAATGGCCAAAGAAGCAGGCTACACTGCAGTGGTATCTCATCGTTCTGGTGAAACAGAAGATTCAACGATTGCGGATATTGCGGTTGCTACAAATGCTGGTCAAATCAAGACAGGATCTTTGTCTCGTACAGATCGAATCGCAAAATACAACCAGTTACTTCGCATTGAAGATCAATTGGGTGAAGTTGCTAAATATAAAGGGCTGAAGTCCTTCTACAATATCAAAGATACTTCAAGATTCTAAAAAGTCGGAAGAGAATTTTCCGACTTTTTTGTTTTTTATAATTTTTTAGACCGCTATTTTTTGTTTCTTTTTTGTAAATATTTTTTATACTCCTCTTTCATCGTACCGTCTTCATTAAAAAATTTGTCAAAAAAATCTTTCCTTTTAATCACAGAATACGTGGAATAAATGCAAAAAAGAAATAGTACAATCAATTGAAAAAACTGCCATTTATCCAACGAGTAGGTCAAACAATGATGAATAAAACAAAAAAATAAAATGATAAAACTGATATTCACAAGGATAACAGCAAAGATTTCAAGTTTTCTCACTCATTCTCCTTACATTAAAAATCACAAAAAACGTTCTAATTCATGTACATATTTTTGGGCTATTTCCTCTTGCTCTTGATCACCAAGTACAGCGTCATCACTAATCGCATCCAAATTTGCAAAAAATTCAATATGCTGGTGCAAATTGCGAAATTCAATTGGAGCATCTCCACCATATTCACCATCTAAATTAATCATCAAACGCTCATTTGGATTTAAAACTTCGACTTTAATATTAGCTGTTTTGGTATAAATAACTTTTGGATCTTCGATATGCTTGCCGCCATTTAAAACAGCAGCAATCATTCGCATAATTTCAAATACATTGGCTCGCTTGACAATTAGTAACGAAAATTTTCCATCATCAAATTTTGCATCGGGAGCAATAGTTTCAAAACCACCAGCAGAATTGGTTAACCCTGCAAAAAACATTGACACTTCCCCCTCATAAACTCCCTCATCATAAGTAATTCGAATATTTCTGGGTTGAATGCGCGGCAAAATTTCGGCACCTTTAGTTAAATAAGCCAAATAACCAAAAATCTTTTTTAGATTGGAAGGAACTTCAAAGGTTAGTTCTGTTAAACCGCCGCCAGCAGCAATATTTACAAAATACTTTTCATCTGCTTGTCCGATATCCATCTTCACCGTTTGCTTTTTATGCAATATCCGGATTGCATC
Source organism: Lactobacillales bacterium (assembly GCA_031268845.1). GTDB lineage: Bacteria > Bacillota > Bacilli > Lactobacillales > Streptococcaceae > JAIRLR01. The sequence goes on from JAIRWP010000037.1 coordinate 2,823, forward strand.
TACCGGATTGGTACGCGGAATTTTCAGAGCTCTAGCATAATCATTCGTCGTTCCCGCTGGAATAATCGCAAGCTGAGGGCGCTTGTTAAGTGGCGCCACACCATTTACCACTTCATTAATCGTTCCGTCACCTCCAGCAGCCACAATTAAATCAAAATCTAATGCTCCCACACGTCGTGCTTCTTTGCAAGCAGAATTTTTCTTGACTGTTGTAGCGAAAGTACTGGTTTCATAGCCCATATTTTCTAATTCATTTAAAATATCTGGAAGGAATTTTTTCATTAACTCCTTTCCAGATGTTGGATTATAAATAATACGAGCTTTTTTCAATGCCCTCACCTCATACTTAAAAAAAATATATGCTACTTCACAATCTCATCCAACAATAATTTATTTACCACTGCTGGATTTGCTTGGCCTTTTGTTGCTTTCATAATTTGTCCCATTAGTGCTTTTGCCGCCCGATCTTTGCCAGCTTTAAAATCTTCTACCGACTGCGCATTGTTTAATAACACTTCATTAATGATCGGTAATAATTGCGCAGGATCAGAAATTTGCACCAAACCTTTTGCCTCAACTATTCTCCGTGCACTACCGCCTTCTTTAGCTAATGCTAAGAAAACTTTCTTTGCCATCTTTGAGCTAATAGTACCGTCATCAATTAACTTAATCATCTCTGAAAGATTTTCCGGTGTTAATAAGATTTCACTTAATTTTTTCTTTTCGGCATTTAAATATCGTGAAACTTCACCCATTAACCAATTCGAAACCTTTTTGGCCTCTACTCCTCTAGCCACCGTTGCATCAAAAAAGTTTGACATTTCAGAAGTTAAGGTCAACACTTTAGCATCATATTCTGGTAAACCAAGCTCATTTATATAGCGCTTACGCCTTGCAGCAGGCAGCTCAGGCATCTTTTGTTTAATTTCATCAACCCATTCATCAGAAATTATAAGTTTTGGTAAATCAGGCTCGGGAAAATAACGATAGTCGCTTAAGCCTTCTTTGACTCGCATTAAAATTGTGGTTCCACTTGCATCATCAAAGCGACGAGTTTCTTGATGAATAACACCACCACTACGTAAAATCTTCTCCTGACGTTTTTGCTCGTAAATCAAACCCTTTCGAACATTGCTGAAAGAATTCAAATTTTTAAGCTCCGTTTTCACTCCAAATTTCTCTTGACCAAATGGCCTTAAAGAAATATTAGCATCCACTCGCATAGAACCTTCTTCCATTTTAACATCAGAAATTCCCGTAAATTGAATAATTGATTTTAATGCCTCTAAATATGCATAAGCTTCTTCAGAGAAACGCATATCAGCTCTTGATACAATCTCAATTAACGGCACACCCTGTCGATTTAAATCCACATACGAATAGCCATCTGCACCATGCGTATTCTTGCCCGCATCTTCTTCTAAATGTGCACGTTCAATTCGAACTTTTTTATACTTGCCGTCAACTTCAATTTCAATCCAGCCATCATGTCCAATTGGCTCATCAAATTGCGAAATCTGATAAGCCTTTGGTGTATCTGGATAAAAATAATTTTTCCGATCAAAATGTGTATCTTTGGCAACTTGCATATTAAGCGCTAAAGCTGCTTTGATCCCAAACTCGACCATCTGCTGATTCACCACTGGTAACACCCCAGGATAACCCCAGTCAATCACATTCGTATTCGTATTGGGCTTTGCTCCAAAGTGGGCCGGCGACGGTGAATAAGCTTTTGAATTTGTATTTAACTCTATATGGACTTCAAGCCCAATCACTGTTTCAAAATTCATGCTCCTACCCCCCTTCAAAAATCGCTGGCTTTCTTGCTGCAAAGTTAGTCGCTTCTTCAAAAGCAGCAGCCACTTGATACATCTTTTGCTCTTCCCAATAATTCCCAATAATCTGCAAACCAACTGGCAATCCATTAGAAAAACCGGCTGGCACGTTCATTCCCGGTAATCCTGCCAAATTTACCGGAATCGTCAATAAATCACCCATATACATCGTAATCGGATCATCAATATTCTCACCAATGCCATAAGCAACCGTCGGCATTGTAGGTCCAATAATTACATCATAATCTGCAAAAACCTTTTTAAAGTCCTCTATGATCATTGTCCGCACTTGCCCAGCTTTTTTAAAATAAGCATCATAAAACCCTGCAGACAAACTAAAAGTTCCCAACATTATGCGACGCTTTACTTCTTCACCAAAACCTTCTGAACGTGATTTTACATACACATCTTCAAGAGATTGAAACTCTTTGGCCAGGTAACCATAACGAATTCCATCAAAACGCTGTAAGTTTGAACTAGCTTCTGATGAAGACACAATGTAGTACACAGCTACACCATATTTCGAATATGGAAGACTCACCTCTTCAACACTTGCGCCAAGTTTTTTAAACGTTTCGGCAGCTTTTAGAATTTGCTCTCTAACCCCCTGTTGAATTCCTTCATCCAAATATTCCTTTGGAAGAGCGATTCTCATGCCTTTGATACCCTGATTAAGACCAACTGTAAAATCAGGAACTGCTCGCTTAGCAGAAGTGGCGTCTTGCATATCGTGCCCACAAATCGCCTTTAACACTAAAGCATTATCCTTGACATTGCGCGTTAACGCTCCTATCTGATCTAGCGAAGAAGCAAATGCAATCAAACCAAAGCGCGATACGCGACCATAAGTTGGTTTCATCCCTACAATGCCATTAAAAGCAGCCGGTTGACGAATTGAGCCACCAGTATCAGATCCTAAAGACATCGGCACCTCTCCTGCAGCAACAGCTACGGCTGAGCCTGCTGAAGAACCTCCGGCAACTTTTGTTTGATCCCATGCATTTTTCGTTGTCTTAAAAGCTGAGTGCTCTCCTGAGCTACCCATAGCAAACTCGTCCATATTGAGCTTACCAACATTCACCACTCCTACTTGATTTAACTTTTCCACCACCGTTGCATTATAAATCGGCTTAAAATTAAATAAAATCTTTGACCCAGCCGTTGTTAAAAGATCTTTTGTTATAATATTATCCTTTAAAGCAATCGGAAGACCTTTTAACACTTCTTTTTTAGCAATCCCTTCTGCATCAACCTCTTTAGCACGCTTAAGTGCATTACTCTCATCAACTGTTAAAAAAGCCTCCACCACAGGCTCAACTTCTTTAATGCGTTTAAATGTATCTTTTGTTAATTCTTCCGAACTTACCTTTTTTTTCACCAATAGACTATGAAGCTCACTTAATGACTTCTTATACAACTCAGACATTAAATCTAAGCCTCCCCTTCATCCAAAATTGCTGGGACCTTAATAAAGCCCTTTTCCTCTTTTGGAACATTTTTCATCAATTCCTCACGATCCATCCCAGGAAACGCTACATCTTCTCGCAAAACATTAATAGCATCCACCACATGAGAAGTAAATGGCACGCCTGTTGCATCAATTTCATTAAGTTGTTCTACCATATCGATAATATTACCAAATGTCTTAGAAAATTGATGCAGTTCTTCTGGTAAAAATTCTAGCTTAGCAAGATTCGCTACATGCTTAATTTGTTCTTCATTAATAGTCATAATTTCACTCCTCTAAATCTATTTCTAATTTTAATTTATTAAACTCAACTCCAAAATTCAAATTAAATTCATGGACTCTCATAATATTAAAATAACATTATGAGATATTATCTAGCTCTACAACACGCTGGCAACTGTCTGCTACTTTAGTATCGTGAGTCACAATGATAATTGTTTTTCCTTTTTTATTTAACTGAAATAAAATTTCTAAAATTTCATCTCGATTTTTATCATCTAAAGCTCCGGTAGGTTCATCAGCTAGAATTAATTTACTAGGTTTTAAAATACTCCTGGCAACAGCAACTCGTTGTTGTTCGCCGCCAGAAATCTCAAAAATTTTTAAACTTTGATAATTTTTAAGTCCAACTTGGACTAGGGCATCGTCAATCAAACTTTCCTTATCTTTTTTTGTTTTCTTTATGTATTTTAAGGCCATCATTAAATTTTCTTGAACCGTAAAATTATCAACTAAAGCAAAATTTTGAAATAAATAAGAAATTTTTTCGCGAATTATTTTTTCGGATTGCTTTGAATTAACCTTAGGTGCAAGCTGGTTAAATATACGGTATTCTCCATCTTCAACAGCTTCAATCAAGCCAATCGTATTTAATAAAGTTGTCTTTCCTGAACCGCTAGGACCAGTTAGAGCAACCATCTCTTTTTCTAAAATTTCCAAATTAAAATTATCAAAAACAACCTTTTGCCCAAATTTTTTGGAAAAATTTTTAATGCTTATTATCTTCATCCTTCTTCACCTTTCAATGCTAGAGCAAGAGAGCTTTTTTCGTGTTTTTTTACCATTAAATAAATAATTAAAATATCTATTAAAACAAGCGCTAGATAAGAAGTAAGCGTAATTGCATGGCGATTTAAAAGCAAAATCTCAACTAATCCAAAGAAATATATTGCACAAAAATAAAAAATTTCATTACGATAACGTTCAAAAAATGAATATCCTAGCAAACGATTGACTAGCATTTCTTTTCTTTTCGAAGTTAAGATAATTAAGATGATATAGTAAGAGGCTAGGATATAGCACTTTGCAAAAAGATTATTAATAACCACATTCAACAAACCAAGCTACAATATCTTTCTTAGAAATCTCATCAAAAGCGATTTTTAAGCCTTCTATCAAGCTCTCAAAAATT
>JAIRWP010000039.1 GCA_031268845.1 Lactobacillales bacterium
AATTTTTGAGAGCTTGATAGAAGGCTTAAAAATCGCTTTTGATGAGATTTCTAAGAAAGATATTGTAGCTTGGTTTGTTGAATGTGGTTATTAATAATCTTTTTGCAAAGTGCTATATCAGAACTGTGCATACAAACGTTTACTAACATATTAGAAAAAATTAATAATTTGCCTAATGAGAAAGACAAATTGAAAAAGGTTGCTTTAGAAGAAATGAGAAATTTCCGAAAGAAGCTTTATCCTATATTTTTAGAAGTAAAAGAACATGGGCTTGACGATAGTGTTAAATTAAAAATTCTAAAAGAAAAAAGTTTTGAAAGGTGATGTCACATTTGAAATTAGATGTTTTACTTACTAACGGATATATTGTGAAAAACGAAACCCTTAAAAAATATGATATAGGAATTGTGGGAAATAAAATCCAATCTGTAGAAGAAGCTGGGAAGTTTAGCTATATTTCGGAAAAAACAATTGATTCTACGGGTTTATTTTTTCTTCCAGGTTTTATAGATTCTCATTCACATACAGATGAGGCAGCACTTAATGATATTTTCAACTCTAAATTATTTCAGGGTATAACGTCAGAGATCTGCGGCAATTGCGGGGGTTCTCCTGCCCCTATCAATTCAGAGAAAACATATAAAATAAGAAGAGAAGTTAAATCTTGTGAAGATAATTGGTATACACACTTCAGATGGATGACTTTTCGCGAATATTTTAAAATTGCAAATCAAAAGAAACTAACATGCAATCATTTATATTTTGTTGGATTATGGACCTTGTATGAAAATTCACAATCAGAGCAAGATCTGATTATTTTATTTGAAAATGCTTTAGAAAGCGGATGTATTGGTCTTTCTATAAACCAAGGACATAAATCCTGGACTAGCTTATCAGTTATAACGAAACGAAAAATTTTTGAAATATTAAAATATCATAACAAGATTTTTTCGGTACATTTAGCTAACTACAGTAATGACTTCATGGCAAATATAAGTGAAATCTTTACTTTTATAAAAAAATATCGTGTTAAAATTGTCTATTCTCATATTAAATTTTATAATCCCACAACAAATATAAATTATAATTATTTTACAGAAATATTTGATCAGACGTGTTTTTATACAGAAGCAAGGTTTGACTTATATCCTTTTGATAGCATCTGTACCAGACTTTCAAGTATCTTAAACAATTCTAATAATCAGCTTGGGGGAATCAAACAAATAAAAATTCTAAGCAATGGGGCCAATATTCAAACAGTGAATGGAAAAATCATTCCAAAAGATCGTGCCTATCTTGAACATTTGCTTAATAAAAGTGATTTACTTGTGTCTGCTAATGGAATTAATCAAAATACTATGTTTAAACTTTTAGCAAATAAACATTCTTTTATAGGTTCAGATTACTCTAGTTTTAAAATTTGTAAAAATTCGCTTAAGACAAATCATGAACGCGGATATAGTTCTTTTCTAAAATCTTTCAAATTGTTAATGAATGCTAACTACAGTTTAGAATCCACGATATCAAAATTGTCCTATAATCCAGCGATATTTTACAACATTAAAAACAGAGGTAAAATATTGAGAAATTACTATGCGGATATAATAATTTGCAATATAACCGACGATTACGATTTGTGTATAGAACAAATTTTAGTTAACGGGAAAATTGCCTATGATAAGAAGAGTACCTCAATTATAAAACACGGAAATATTTTATGATTTTTTAATTTTCCAACTCTAAATATTCTTGTCTGTCTCTATGTGAGACATCTAAATTGTTTTCTGAAGCTATATTTATTAAAGATTGTATAAATGGCTGTGCGAACTCAGCATGCACCATATTTTTGATGTTTTCTTCGTAGTATTTACACACTCTGGTGGATTTCATCCTGGACATTGAATACCAATCACATATTTCTTCAATACAAAACAATTTATATTCGGTTTCGTCTATATTGGAATTAAGTTTAAATGTTCCATCCTCTTGTAAATCGCACCAATATTGCCAATGGTGCTGCCAAGCCTTTTGAAATTCATCATTTGATCTTTCAGTCTCGTTTGTTGGATAAAAAAATTTACGATAAGCTAAGTATTCTTCATTTGCATATTTAGATAAATCATGTTTTTCAATATTTATATATAAATTAGTTTCATTGTTTAAAATGAAATAAAAAGGATGATCAACATCTATATTTTGAGAGTTTCTTTTTCTCCACTCGCAAGCCAACTCTTTTAATTTTGTATAGACTTCTTTTACTCCATTACGATGTAATGATAAATAATCATAATATCGTTGATTGCAATTGCCCCTTCACCCAACTTTAATGTCTCCAGAGTTGGTTTGTACTTTTAACATTCTTTTTTTATTTCCCGCTTTATATCGTGTTTGTTTTTGGTTTTTTCCGTAAATTTGTACTTTACCTATCGCAGTATTGATATCTAATCCTGGAGTGGTGGCGTTTGTTAGCGTTATATCTCCAGTACCGTTTTTTATAATACTTGGTTTGATAGTAGTTAATTTTACTAAATCAAGATCACCTTTTTGATTTTTTAAATTCAAGTTCTTTAGATTAACTTGATAAAACTTAATATCTTCGTTTTGTGCTTTTATTTTCATTGTTTGACTAGTGAACTTTTCACATGTAAAATTTCCTTCTCCAAGTTCAAGTTTTGTCGTTTTAGTTTGTAAATTATCAATCTTCGTTTTTCCGTTTTTATTTGTGATACTTAGACTCTTTAGTTTTGCATCAGCAGGAATGATGACTTCCATTTTAGGACGAAAAGCAAGATAATCTTCTTTTTGGGCAAAAGCTTTTAAAGTAAGCGTTTTATTTTTTAAATGAACCACCGGTTGCTGATCTAGATGAATCATATGACAAATATAAACGCTAAATCTATCTCCTGAACAAAGCTTAACGCTCTCACTATCTACAATTATTTTTAAATTTTGGATCTCATTACTTGAAAAATCTTTTGTAAGTTCTGCTTCATATTGCATTTCCATTTTTTGTAATCTTGCTTTTAAATCACTTCGATGCAGGCCACCATTTTTAAAATAGATATCTGTCTTCCCTACTAATATAAAAATAATAACTAATCCTGCAAAAAAGCTGATAAGCAGTAGTTTTTTGGTTGAGGACTTCATTATTTACTCCTTTATTTCAATTTCTCCATTAGAAATTGTCAAAATTTTCCCTTTGATTGGGGCTTGGTTTAGATGTTTAAGTATGGTGGTGGTAATAAACGTTTGCGTTTTGCCAAAAATTGTTTGCAACAGTTGAGTTTGGCGTTTATTATCAAGTTCGCTCATTACATCGTCCAACAATAATAATGGATACTCTCCTGTTTTTTCATGGATTAAGTCAATTTCGGCTAACTTAAGCGCAAGCACAGTTGTTCTTTGTTGTCCTTGTGAGCCAAAGGTAGCAATGTTGATATTATTAACAAAGAATTGTAAATCATCACGATGCGGTCCTACGGAGTTTGTGTCGACAAACAACTCATGCTTACGTTTATTTTTAAGCTGTTGCATAAAAACTTCTTCAATCTTTTCCACAGTTAACTCTTTTGGCAGTGGAAAACTTGAGGAATAATTTAATTTTAAATGTTCACATTGGCCAGAAATACTACTCTGAAGCAGATTAGCCCATTTTTCAAGTTTTTCCACAAAAATAAGACGACTGTAAATAATTTTTGCACCAAAGCTAGCTAATTGTTCGGATAAAATCTCATAATAAAGCTCATCAGGTGTTTTGCCAGCTTTTTTTTGCTCAATCATTTGTTTTAGATAAGCATTACGTTGTTTTAAAATGGTTTGATACTGCATTAAATCATATAAATAAATAGAAGAAATTTGCGAGATTTCCATATCTAAAAAACGGCGACGAATGCTAGGACTTCCTTTAATGATCGCTAAATCTTCGGGAGAAAAAAGAATGACATTTAACTTGCCGATATAGTCCGCTAAGCGTTTTTGTTCGATATGATTAACTTTGGTTTTCCGACCGTTATTTGTTAGTGTGATTTCCACCTGCAAAGTTGTTGTTTGCTTTTCCACCGTACCGTAAATTTTTGCATTTTCTTCTCCAAAATAAATTAATTCTTTTTCTTTATGTGTTCTATGAGAGCGAGTCAAAGCTAAGACATACAAACTTTCTAAAAGATTGGTTTTACCTTGAGCATTCTCTCCTAGGAAAAGATTAATATCAGGATGAAAGGACAATTCAGCGGTTTTATAATTGCGATAATTTGTTAATTCAAGTGAGGTAATTTTCATTTTAAGCTCCTGGAAAACGTGGATGATTCGTTTTTGATTGCTTTAATTTTTTGATTTTGGTTGTAATTTGCATTTCCCCCACCATCTTTTTTAGTTTCTTCAAAAATTATAACATAGTGATTTTTGGTATAATGATGGTAAATTTTAAGAGCTTGTTAACGATCTCTAAGAACCTGAGAGGAGATTTTATGACACATAAAAGAGGATTTGAAATTATTAAAGATTATGAAGATAAAGGGATTAATTTACCTAAACGAGCAACAAAGCATGCAGCTGGATATGATTTTGAGGCAGCTTGTAACGTTGAAATTCCAAGCATTTGGTCTGTCGGGATTAAAGCAGGCTGGGATGCTATAAAAAATTTAGCTATAGCTGATAAAACAGATCAGTCAATAAAACCCGTAATGATTCCTACAGGGATTAAAGCGTATATGGGTGAAGATGAGTATTTAGAAATAACCAACCGCTCAAGTAATCCCTTAAAACGTTTTTTGTTATTATCTAATGGTGTAGGAGTTATTGACAGCGACTATTATAATAACCCAGATAACGAAGGCCATATTATGTTGCAGTTTTTAAACTTTGGTTTTACATCAATTACTATTAAAAAAGGGGAAAGAATTGGACAAGGAATTTTTCATACCTTTTTAAAGGCTGATCAAGACGTTGAAGGAGAAAAACGCGTTAGTGGATTTGGTTCTACGGGAGAAAGGTGAGAGTTTATGAAAGTTATTCTTACAGCTGATGTAAAAGGTAAGGGCAAAAAAGGCGAGCTAAAGGAAGTGCCAGTAGGCTATGCGCAAAATTTTTTATTTAAAAAAGGATTGGCTAGAGAAGCAACAGCTGCTGCGATAAGTACGCTTAAAGGACAAGAAAAGGCTGAGGCGAAACGAAAAGCTGAACTGTTGGCTGAAGCTCAAGAGTTAAAAGCTTTTTTGGAAAAGGAAACAACGGTTGTTGAGATGACAGCGAAAGCTGGAGAAGATTTGCGTTTATTTGGTTCGATTACTTCAAAACAAGTTGCTGAAGCTTTATTAAAACAATACAATGTCAAACTTGATAAGCATAAAATGGATTTAAAAAATCTGATTCGCTCGCTTGGTTTTACCAAAGTTTCAGTTAAATTATATCCAAGCGTGATTGCAACGATTAAAGTTCATGTTGTGGAAAAATAATGAAATATATCGAGGTTAAAAATTTAACTTTTTATTATGACAAAGAGCCAGTTTTACAAGATGTAAACTATTCCGTAAGTGCTGGTGAATTTGTTTTGTTAACAGGCGAGAATGGCGCAGCTAAATCAACTTTAATTAAAGCAACCTTAGGTTTGCTCAAAACTAAACAAGGCGTTGTGAAGTTAGCTGAAAATAATAAAGATGGACGTAAATTGCGTATCGGTTATATTCCACAGCAGATTGCATCATTTAATGCTGGCTTTCCTTCAACAGTGTTGGAGTTGGTTCGTAGTGGACGTTATCCGCGAGGAAAATGGTTTAAAAAATTAACAGATCATGATGAAGAGCATGTAAAAAAAGCTTTAGAAGCAATTGGAATGTTAAAGGAGCGTCACAAACGAATTGGCGAGCTCTCAGGTGGACAAAAGCAACGCATTTCTTTAGCTAGAATGTTTGTATCCGATCCGGATTTATTTATTTTAGATGAACCAACTACTGGGATGGATGATAATTCACGCAAAGATTTTTATCAATTAATGCAGCATAATGCCCACAAACATCAAAAAGCTGTATTGATGATTACCCACGATGCGGAAGGATTAAATGAGTACGTTGATCGCAGAATCCATTTGGTAAGAATGGTTGAGAGTCCGTGGCGCTGTTTTCAGGTACACAACGATGATGAAACAAACGTAAAAGAAGAAAACAGGTGTTAGAATGGTCATTTTTCAGCATGAATTTATGTTGCGCGCTTTTTTAGCAGCACTAAGCATGTCGATTATTGCGCCTTTACTAGGGGTATTTTTGGTTATCCGTAGACAATCATTAATGGCGGATACTTTATCACATGTTTCTTTAGCAGGCGTTGCCTTAGGCTTTGTTTTAAATTTAAATCCCAACTTTACGACTTTTTTGATTGTCGTACTTGCTGCGATTTTTTTGGAATATTTGCGGATGCTTTATAAGACGTATAGTGAAATTAGTATTGCGATTTTAATGTCAGGTGGCTTAGCTATTGCTTTGGTTTTAATGAGTCTAGGTAAAACGGATAGTGCAATAAGCATGCAACAATATCTCTTTGGTTCAATTATTATGATTAGTTGGGGACAAGTAAAAATTTTAGCAGGACTTTTATTATTTTTATTACTTGTGTTTATCTTGTTTAAGCGCCCAATGTATATAATGACCTTTGACGAAGCAACGGCTTTTGTAGATGGATTGCCAATCAGGAAAATGTCGATTGCTTTTAATATGATTATAGGAGTGGCTATCTCCGTTATGATCCCTATTGCTGGAGCTTTGTTGGTTAGTGCGATTATAATTTTACCAGCTGCCATAGGTATGCGCATGGGGGGAAGCTTTACTTCGGTGATTTTTATTTCAATGATAATCGGTGTAGTGGGGATGATTTCTGGATTATATAGCTCTTTTTATTTGGAAACACCAGCTGGCGCTAGCATCACTTTAGTTTTTATTTTTTTATTTTTAATAGTTAACTGCTTTAAAACATTACATAAACTTTTAAATTCTCCTTTAAAAAAATGAACTGCTCTTAAAAATTATAAAACTAATAGATGTAAGAGCCTGTCTACCATCTTCTAGCGGCGAAAGTTTTTGATAATTTTGTGCAATTTGTCGTTAAAAAGCCTCGATTTAGAACCACTAAACCTACGTTTTTTGCCTAAAATTGCACAAAATTATTCAAAAATTTCATCCACTGAAAGATGGTAGACAGGTTCTAAGGAGGGATTGCATGGCTAATGATTTATTGGTGCAAAAGGTAAAAACTTGGATTTATGAAGCGGGCAAGTTGGTGCAAGAACTTGAAAAAAATCAGCTGCAAGTTACAACTAAATCTTCTCGTAATGATGTGGTAACCAATGTTGATAAGGAAGTCCAAAGGTTTTTAGTTGCCAAAATAGAGAGTGAATTTCCAGAAGATAAAATCTTAGCAGAAGAAGATGAAAAATCCTCTTTAGTTGATATGAGTGGACGCGTTTGGCTGATTGATCCGATTGACGGCACGTTAAATTTTGTTTTTCAACGCGAAAATTTTGCCATTATGATTGGCGTTTATGAAGATGGCATTGGCAAACTTGGATTTATTTATGATGTTATGCGTGGTGAGATGTATTGGGGTGGTGCAGATCTTGGTGTTTTTTGTAATGAAGAAAAGTTAGAGCCTCCTAAAAATTCTGGTGCTAAAGATGGTTTATGGGGAATAAACATTGGAATGTATGTCCAAAATGTTGGTAACATTCAAACTATTGGTGAAAATGCTATGGGTGTACGAATGATCGGCTCCGCCGGATTAGAATTTATCAGCTTGCTAAAAGGAAATACAATTGGTTATATCTCTAATTTATATCCATGGGATTACGCACCAGGCGTAGTTTTGATTAAAGAATTCGGTTTTAAGGCTAGTGATTTAGATGGCTTAACCCTTGCATTTAATGGACAGCAACACTTTATTGCTGCTACTGCTCAAGCCTACAATGAAATAATGGAAATATGTTAACATTAACTTAAATAATGATAGAAAGATAGGAAAATTATATTGAAAAAAAAGATTATCAAACGTTTTTTGTGTAGTCTTTTAGCCCTTTCATTACTGCTGGTTTTAACGGGATGCGGCGCAGAAAAGATTAGTGTTCATTCAACTGGAGTATGGGAAAAATTTGTATGGTTTTTTGCTAGTTTGATAAAATTTTTATCTTTTGGTGGATCGATGGGAATCGGGATTATTCTTTTGACGTTGATTATTAAGACGTTATTGTTTCCCTTAATGGCCTTTCAGATTAAGTCGACCAAAAAAATGCAAATCATTCAGCCAGAGATCAAAAAAATTCAACAAAAATATTCCGGAAAAGATATGGAATCACGGCGTTTACAAAGTGAAGAAATGCAACGTTTGTATTCTGAAAACGGGATAAATATGTATGCTGGATGTTTGCCAATATTAGCGCAAATGCCGTTTTTATGGGCATTGTTTCAGTCGATTTCACGAGTTGAAGAAATTCATAGTGGACGTTTTTTATGGCTAGATCTTGGGCAGTATGATCCTTACTATGTTCTGCCAGTGTTGGCGTCTATTTTTACTTTTATAAGTAGTTGGTTGTCAATGAAAACAGCGCCGGAGCAAAATGGGATGACCAAGTCAATGACTTATGTTACGCCGGTGATGATTTTTTTTATGGCGTTTCGGATATTTAGTGGAGTGGCTTTATATTGGGTAGTGCAAAATATTTATCAAGCAATCCAGACGCTTTTGATTAGTAATCCATTTAAAATCGAAAAAGAAAGACAAGCTAAAATTCAGGCAGAACGTGATTTAGAAAAAGCCAAACGCAAAGCTTTGAAAAAAGCATTAAAGAAGAAATAAGCTTAAGAGCCTGTTAACGATAAATTTTCAAAAAGCATTGATTTACGTTTTAGCTTAATCTAAATAAAACCAAAAAATTGATGATTATTTTAAATTAAATTAAAATTTCCTATGAGTAAATTTAGGATTTTAATTTGTTTTAAAAAAGGGGCCATAATGAATTACATTTTAAGAAAAGGGTATTTAGATTTCTTGCAACGTTGGAAAGATAAAAGTGTCATTAAAGTCGTCTCAGGTGTGCGTCGTTCAGGGAAATCGACTTTACTTAGTATGTATAAAGAACAACTCAAAAAAATAAATATATCAGATAAGCAAATAATCTCGATTAATTTTGAAGATTTAGATTTTTATGACTTACGAAATTTTAAAAAATTACACCAATATATCAAAGAAAAAGCATTTGATAAAACCAAAAAATATTATCTTTTTCTTGACGAAATCCAACATGTCCCCTCGTTTGAAGAAGCGATTGATAGTTTACAACTAAGGGAAAATTTAGATATTTACATTACAGGATCTAATGCTTTTTTTATGAGTGGTGAACTTGCCACATTATTGTCTGGACGCTATGTAGAATTAAAAATTCTCCCTTTATCTTTTAAAGAATTTATTATTTATCGAGAAAAAATAGGAAAAAAATTAGCGACAAACATCGCTTATTATAATGAATATTTAAAAAGTTCTTTTCCGTATACAGTGTTATTAGGTGATGAAGAACGTTTAGAATATTTACAAGGAATATATGCCACTGTTGTTGTAAAAGATATCGCTATGCGTTTAGGTGCTACTGATATTCCAACACTTGAGGTAATCATTGAATATTTATATGGTGAAATTGGTAATTTTACAAATTTTAAAATCATTTCAGATTTTTTGCGTAATGATAAAAATGTTTTAGTTTCTACACAACCAATCAAATCTGCCCCCAAAACAATTGAACGCTATATAACAAAAATTGAAGATAGTTTGCTTCTTTACCGAGCTCATCGCTATAACATTAAAGGTAAAAAAATTTTAGCTCAAAATTTTAAATATTATGCTGTAGATATTGGCTTGCGTCGTTTAATCGCAGGCTATCGCACGCAAGACTATGGACATATTTTAGAAAATATCGTTTACTTGGAATTATTACGTAGAGACTTTGATGTTTATGTGGGAATTGTCGATAACTTAGAAGTTGATTTTTTAGCCATTAAACCAAATGGAGAACGTCAATATATTCAAGTTGCCTTTAAAACTGAAAATCAAACAACATTGCAACGTGAGCTAGCACCGCTACAAAAAATTTCTGATAATTATCCCAAATTATTACTCAGCTTAGATGATATTGATCCTTATGCTAATTATGGTGGAATCGAAAAAAAATCTGTTCTAAATTGGCTTATGCGATAATTAAAGAACACGCCAAAAATTTTAGGTAAATATGAAATATTAGATGATTTTTTCAATTTATTTCCCATGTTATACTTAATTAATAAATTTGGAGGAGTTTGCATGATAGATAAATTGCAGGGATTAAAGAAAAATACTGAAGCGATTTTTAGTGGACGATATAATCGTTTTATTATTGGTTTTGTGTTGACACTACTTGCTTTATGGTTTTTGTTCAATCCATTAAATTTTTTAATTAATCCATTACTAAGTTTTTTTGAATTGATCTTATTTCCAACAGTGCTATCAGCAATTTTATATTATATTTTTGACCCTTTAATTGATTGGCTAGAGGTGCATAAGGTGTCTCGAACAGTTTCTATTTCCTTACTGTTTACCGTTCTTTCCTTGTTATTTGTTTTAATAGGCTTTTTGATTGTACCAACTATCTCAGATCAAGTAACTACCTTTATCCGTCATTTACCAAAAGAGCTTAAAGAGCTAAACAAACAGCTACAAGATTGGTTAAAGGAGCCGTTTTTAAGGCCATTTCGTGATGAGATTAATGCACAGTTTGATCAAGCAAATGTATATATTAGCAAGTATGGTGCACAAATTAGTTCAAAAACATTTCATGGTATTGGTAGCTTTGTTGGTTATACTTTTAAAATACTAGCGGAGCTGATCATTGTTCCATTTATGCTATTTTTCTTATTAAAAGATAAGAAAAGAATATTGCCGGCGGTGACCAATTTACTACCTGTCAAATTTCGAAGTGCTACAGAAAAGGTCAGCAAAGAAATTCATGATAAATTTTCAATATATTTTCGCGCTCAGTTAATTATGGGAACAGCTGTAACGGCTTTATTGATGGTTTCATTGAAAATTGCTGGTTTGAAATATGGACTAACCTTGGCAATTATCACGGGGATTTTAAATTTTTTAATTCCATCATTTGGTGCTGGTATTGGAGCAATTCCCGCCATTATCGTTGCTTTTCTTATGGATAGTCCTTGGCGTGTATTAGCAGTGTTTATTATTTATTATGTAATTCAACATACGGAAAGCCATCTGGTTGCTCCGTTATTATTAGGAACAAAACTTTCTGTTCATCCACTGACAATTTTAATTTTATTAATTTGGGCATGGGAAAATTATAAATTTGCTGGTGTAGTTGTTATTATTCCGCTTTATATGATTATTAAAGTGATTATAACTTTTGCTTTTGAATGGTATAAGGAAGTTAGTGATCATTATTAAAAAATCAGGCACGGACGAAAAGGTCTGTTATAGCTGTTCCGATTTAAAACAATCTGTAGTATAATTAAACAATGGCATATTCTAAAGACACGCGAGAAATGGTCTTAAAATACCTCGCAAAGGGACATACTTATGAAGAAGCG
>JAIRWP010000040.1 GCA_031268845.1 Lactobacillales bacterium
AATTTTTGAGAGCTTGATAGAAGGCTTAAAAATCGCTTTTGATGAGATTTCTAAGAAAGATATTGTAGCTTGGTTTGTTGAATGTGGTTATTAATAATCTTTTTGCAAAGTGCTATAAAGCGTCTTATCTTGGCGTTGGCGACGAAAGTAAACCCCAGTATGATAAACATATTCTTGGAAATAGAGGATCTGCCGATCCTACTTCTCCTATTAGTTATGTGAGGGGTTTTATTGGAAAGAGATTAAGAATTCTTTTGGTTGATGGACAACGTATAATCGTCGGAAGATTTTCAGCATTAGATCATACTGGAACAATAACTATTACCGACGCTACACAACTTTCGTTTGGTGGGAATGAAAGAGAAGTAGGCACAGCTATGATAGGGCTTGATTTTATTCAGCATATGGAATTAGCGGAGTAATTTATGAAGAGTTATATTTAATGTCTGCTGAATAACTCAGAACGCTTTATTACCAACACATTCTTTGATAAATTTGCTATAATAAATGCAAGATTTTAAGTTATATTGCGTAAAAATCCATGCACTTAATCCATAAAATGGAGGCGGAATTCATGTATAAAATAAATTCAATTACTCAAATATCATTTGAAGATTTTGATCAGCCTATGGGTCTTACAATGAATCCAAATAATCGTTGGATAATAAAATCTAGTTTAATTCCATGGAAAGAATTTGAACATGATTACGCCAAACATTTTAAAGAAAAAGGAAACGTTGCAAAATCACTACGTACGGCACTTGGTGCGTTAATTATTCAACAAACTCTAGGATATTCTGACGAAGAAACAGTCCTTCAAATCCAAGAAAATCCTTATCTCCAATATTTTATCGGCTTGCCTGGATATCAAGATGCTAAGCCGTTTGATGCATCGAGCATGGTGCATTTTCGTAAAAGGCTTTCTGAGAAAACGATGCAAGAAATTAATGAAAAAATCTTGAAATGCAATGAACCATTACCTTCTACCAATTCAAAAGATGAAGAAAAAGATAACGATGAAGAAGATAGAAATTCAGGTACGCTTATTTTAGATGCAACATGTGCGCCACAATATATTAAATATCCCACAGATATTGATCTTTTAAACGACGCAAGAGAACACTCTGAAAAAATAATTGATAAAATTTGTGAGTTAAATCATTTTAAAAAGCCTCGCATGTATAGAAGAAATGCTAGACGAGATTATTTGCGTGTTGTTCGCCGTAAGAAAAAGCCTCAAAAATGGCTTTATAAACAAATTCGTAAGCAACTAAATTACGTTTTTCGAGATATAAAATATATTGATAAATTTGTAAAAAATGCCACAATTGAATTGTCTGAAAGACATAAAGTTTGGTTTGAAACGATAAAAACAATTTATGATCAACAAAATTACATGTATCAAAACAAGGTTCATTCAGTTGAAAATCGTATTGTTAGCTTTTCTCAACCATGGATTAGACCTATAGTTCGTGGGAAAGTTAAAAGCCCTACAGAATTTGGAGCTAAACTTGATATGAGCATTGATAGCTATGGTTTTGCGAGAATAGAAAAGATTAGTTTTGATGCTTATAATGAGTCTGGCTTACTAATTGATGCGATTAAAAATTTCAAAAACCGAACAGGATACTATCCAAAGCGTGTTTTGGTGGATAAAATTTATCGTAATCGTGATAATATCAATTATTGTAAAAAGTTGCATATACGCATTAGTGGACCAGCACTTGGACGTCCGAAAAAAGGTTTGATCGTGGATAAAAAGCTAGAATATCAGGATAAGTCAGATCGAATTGAGGTTGAACGTGGTTTCAGTATTATGAAACGAAAATTTAGCTTAAAAGATATACGCACAAAGCTCGCTGAAACAACTCTTTCAGTGATTTCTTTGAGCGCAATCGCCATGAATTTGTCAAAACTTATGAAAAATTTTTTGTGCCTGTTTTTTATTTTTGTTAAAAACAATGAGCTTTTTACAAAAAAACAATAGTTCGTAAATTATGTGGTCAAAATTTGAGTTATTCAGGAGACATTATTTAGCAATTTTTTTATTGAAAATTTGTAAAATGTTGTTTTTGTGTTTATTAATGTTGAGTGATTTATTTAAAAAAAATAATTGTTGGAATTTGTGCAAAGTGCTATAACACATTCTAACGTTTTTTATAAAAAAATTCACTTATCAACTGTGCACATTCTTTTTCAAGAACTCCACCTTCTACATAAGCTTTATGATTAAATGCCGAAATGTCAAATAAATCAATCACCGTTCCAGCACTTCCGCCTTTTGGATTATATGCACCAAAGTAAACTTCATTTATGCGCGATAGTAAAAGTGCTCCGCTACACATCGCACAAGGTTCAACTGTGATAAAGATTGCTGCATTTTCAATTCGCCAATTATCTAAAATTTTATTAGCATTACGAATGGCAGTCATTTCCGCATGCGTTGTCGCATCTTTTGTTGTCTCACGTAAATTATAGCCGCTGGCAATTACTTGCTTATTTCTAACAATAACTGCACCGATAGGAATCTCAGCTAAAGTTTTCGCCTTTTTAGCTTCTTTTAAAGCAAGATGCATGTATTTTGCTTTCTCAGCTAAAGTAAAACTACTTACAGTACTCAAACAATACACCTCTTGTTAAAAATAAATCCATCACCCTGCACACCATCAGTAACCGAATAATTTGCTGTAATACAGATAATTTTAAATCTTGCCAAATAGCACTAACTAACAATTAAAGGTACTTAGCTACAGTTTGTAGCATATTTTCAATCTCTTCAGGTTTTGAACCGCCTGCTTGAGCAAGTGTATCTCGACCGCCGCCGCCGCCGCCAATAATTGGCGCTAATTTTTTAATTAAATCTCCAGCTTTTAAACCACGCTTAAGCGTTTTTGAGCTTACAGCTACTAACAAAGAAACTTTTCCTTTATTAGCAGTTGCTAAAACTAAAATATCAGAAATAGCCTGTTGCTTCCATTGATCAGAAAGTGCACGTAACTGCCCCATATCCTTAACATTGACTTTAGCTGCAAGATAAGTGGTACCGTTTGCTTCTTGAACATTTTTAAACACATCACTTGCTTGTTGATTGACTAACTTGGCGGCAAGGTGCTCATTTTCTTTTTGTAATACACGCAGCTGCTCCTGAAGTACAGCTATTTTTATAGGTGTTTCTTTAAGCTGAGGAGTTTTTAATTGCTGCGCTACCTTGCGTAGCACGTCTTCTTCTTCACGGTATGCAAGATAAGCTGCTTGTGAAGTCACGGCAATAATTCTTCGTGTTCCGGATCCGATTCCTTCTTCTTTTAAAATTTTAAAAATGCCAATGTCAGCTGTATTTTTCACATGCGTTCCACCACAAAGCTCTACAGAATAATCACCAATACGCAAAATTCGGACATCTTTGCCATATTTTTCGCCAAATAAAGCCGTAGCTCCCATCGCTTTAGCTGTATCAATATCTGTTTTAATGGTCTCAACATATACAGCCTGCCAAATCTCTTCGTTTACCTGCTTTTCGATTGCAGCAAGCTCTTTTGCTGTCACTTGCGCAAAATGAGTAAAATCAAAACGCAAAAAGTTGACGTCATTAACAGATCCTGCTTGCGTGGCGTGATCTCCTAAAATGTTACGAAGCGCTGCATGAAGCAAATGAGCAGAGGTGTGATTCTTCATGATTTTATAACGACGAACTCGATCGATTTCAAGATGATAGCTAGCTCCTACTAACAACTCTCCTAAAATTTCTACCCGATGCAAATGTTGGCCGTTTGGTGCTTTTTGGACATCAACAACCTTAGCAACAACTTCTCCTACTAAATCTTTAATAACTCCATAATCCGCCATTTGGCCACCACTTTCTGCATAAAATGGTGTTTGATCAAAAATTAGCGCAGCTCTCCCCGCATTTAATGAATGATGCGTTTGATTATCAGAAATAAGATATAAAAGTCTGGCATTCATTGCTTGTTCAGCGTAGCTAAATTCTGAAAAGTCTTTAATTTCTGTAAATAATTCAGATTGAACACCCATCGAATTACCTTTAACTACACTAGCTCGCGCGCGAGCTTGTTGTTTTTTCATCGCAACTTTAAAGCCTTCATGATCAACTTCAAAACCTTCTTCTTGCGCCAACTCTTCAGTTAACTCCACAGGAAAACCATATGTGTCGTACAATTTAAAAATGTCACGACCAGATATTTGCGATTGATTTTTCTTTTTTAACTCCATCAAAACTTGTTGCAATAAAGTTGCACCTGCATCAATTGTCCGATGAAAAGTTTCTTCTTCATGCTTAATAATTTTTTGAATAAATTCACATTTTTTTAGTACTTCAGAATAATAGCTTTTCATAATTTCGCCTACAATTGGAACAAGTTTGTAAAGAAAAGCTTGCTTGATATCTAAGCGTTTACCATGCATTACTGCGCGACGTAAAAGTCTGCGTAAAACATAACTTCGCCCTTCATTACCAGGTAATGCTCCGTCGCCAATCGCAAAACTTAGCGCACGAATATGATCAGCAATCACTTTAAAACTCATATTTTCATTGGCATTTTTTGGCTCATAAACCTTGCCTGAGATTTTTTCAACCTCGCGAATAATTGGTAAAAATAAATCGGTTTCAAAATTTGTTGGCGCCCCTTGAATAATGGAAACCAGCCGCTCAAGTCCCATCCCCGTATCAATATTTTTATGCGGCAACTCTTCAAAGGTATCCGTATTTGGAAGGTGATTAAACTGTGAAAAGACTAAATTCCAAATCTCAAGATAACGCTCATTTTCCCCGCCAGGATAATTTTCAGGATCGTTTTCTGGAACACCCAAATATTCCACTCCACGATCATAAAAAATTTCAGAATCCGGACCTGATGGCCCTGCACCAATATCCCAAAAATTATCTTCCACATCAATGACATGATCGCTAGTCAGTCCTACAACTTTCTCCCAAATACGCCTAGCTTCTTTGTCTTTAGGATAAACGGTTACATATAACTTTTCCGGCTCAAAGCCAATCCACTCAGATGAGGTTAAAAACTCCCATGCCCAAGTGATGGCCTCTTCTTTGAAATAATCACCAATCGAAAAATTGCCCAACATTTCAAACATCGTATGATGACGAGCAGTTTTGCCGACATTTTCAATATCATTGGTTCGAATTGATTTTTGAGCATTGGTGATTCGTGGATTTTCAGGAACTACTGAACCATTAAAATATTTTTTCAAAGTCGCAACACCAGAGTTAATCCATAACAATGTTGGATCATCCACAGGGATCAATGAAGCAGATGGTTCAATTGTATGCCCTTTTGCTTTAAAAAAGTCCAAAAACATTTGCCGAACCTTTGCAGATGTTAATAATTTCATTATTTTGTTTTCCTTTCACAGGTTCTAAGATTTTATCTATTTTTTTGAAGTAGTGTGCTTATCGAAATATTCTACATCAACGGTTCGTCCGACAACCAACACACTATCTTTTTCACGCACCACTGTATCCGCATTTGGGAACTCAACTTCGCCATTAGCTCGGCGAATTGCTGTAACGTTTACCTTATATTGGTTTGGTAAGTCAAGTTCTGCCAAAGTATGACCGCTTAACCTACTATTAATCAATTTAACTTCACCAAGAGAATATTTATCCGACAATTCTAAAAATTCAATAAGATTATTAGAAATTAATTGATGCGCAGCTCTAATCCCCATATCTGACTCTGGATGAACAACTAAATTTGCGCCTAATTTTTCAAGAACACGTGCATGATAATCATTTTGCGCTTTTGCTAAAACATACTTCACACCCATTTCTTTAACCATTAAGGTCACTAAAATGCTAGCTTGAATATCTTGCCCAATGGCAATCACAACAATATCAAAATTGCGAATGCCAAGTTGTTTTAAGGTTGTTTCATCTTGCGCATTGCCGACAATAGCATGAGATGCAATATTCATAAATTGATTAACCAAATCTTCATTACTATCCATCGCCAATACTTCTTGACCGGAAACAGCCAATTCGCGCACAACTGCTCCACCAAAACGACCTAATCCAATTACCGCAAAACTTTTTTTCATCCACTTTTGCCTTCTCTCAAATTTAGTTACCCGAGACCCTCACTTTACCAAGTGATGCTTAAATGCATAAATCGCTGCTTGGGTTCGATCTTCAACTTCCAGTTTTGCCAAAACATTAGATACATGTGTTTTCACAGTTTTTAATGTAATAAACAATTGATTAGCAATTTCTTGATTGCTCCTGCCTTGAGCAATTAACTGCAAAACTTCATTTTCACGATTTGTTAGCGCTTCATGCAGCTCAGGCGCAAAAGGAGATCTTTGTTCTATCTTTTGATTAACCTTTTGTTCTACAACCTTTTCTCCAGTTGCTACTTTACGAATGGCACTAGCAATTTCTGCTGCTGAAGAAGTTTTTAACAAATATCCAGAGGCGCCAGCTTTAATCGCAGGATATACTTTATTATCATCGATAAAACTCGTTACAATTAAAATCTTGGCTTCAGACCACTTGGCTAAGATTTTCTGTGTCGCTTCGATTCCATCCATTACTTCCATTACCAAGTCCATTAAAATAACATCTGGACGTAGCGCTAAAGCTTGCTCAAAACCGACTTTGCCATTTTCTGCTTCGCCTACAACTTCAATATCTGCTTGAGCTGATAGATAGGTTAAAACACCAAAGCGCACCATTTCATGGTCATCGACTAACAATACTCGAATCATTTTATCACTTCTTCTCTATTTAACATATGGAATTTTAACTTCAATTCTCGTTCCTTGATTCTTAAAACTTACAATTTTAAAAATTCCGCCCATATTTTCTACACGTTCACGAATATTTGTCAAACCATAGCTCACTGTTTTTGGCTCATTTACATCGAAACCAACTCCATCATCTACAACCAGCAATTGCACCATATTCTCCGTTTGTTTTAAATATATTTCAACCAGCTCAGCCTTAGCGTGCCTTAAAGAGTTTGAAAGTAACTCTTGCAAAATGCGAAAGAGATGATCTTCACTGCTGTTATCTATAGAAACAGCATTAATATTCCAAACTAACTTAAGCTGAACTTTTGTCTGCAATTCTTGTAATAAATGTTCAATACCTTCATGTAAATTTTTACCTGAAAGCTCTACAGGACGCAAATGTAAAAGTAAGGCTCGCATTTCTGATTGCGCCGCATGAATTACCGAGATCGCACTTTCTAGTTGTTTTTTTAAATTTTTCGGCAAGTTCTGAACTTTTGCCTGCTCATCTAAACCAGCTAAAATCATCATTGCCGCAAACAATTGCTGACTTACTGAATCATGTAACTCACGCGATAAACGCAGTCGTTCTAAACGCAATACTTCCGCCGTGTCTTCACCCTCAACGTGGTCTATATGCTGACTTAACTCAATAAGCCTTTCATTCATTCTTTGCAGAGTCTCTGCCAATAAAATAATATTTTGAATTTTAGAATCTGCAAGTATTATATCTGATTTATCACGCACATTTAGAACTTTGCGATATTCGCCATTTGCTAGATAATAAAGCAAGTGCTCTATTTTTTTATCCTCAAAGCGTTCAGTAATTTTCATAACAGTAAAAAACAACAAACCAATTACTAGTGATACGATTAATAAAATAACAAAATGCACAAAAATCGGTACATCAGACTTATCATAGAGAAAAGAAAAAACAATTCTTAACTTACCAATATAAAAATCACATAAACTAACTAAAATAATAAATGTAATAAAAACACTAGAAAACATCGCAATTATTTGTGATCGTCGTCTGCTCATATACGGATCACCTCAATTTCACCAAAGCCAACATTGGTTACAATTTTTAAGTGGTGGATGGTTTCATCATAATTTTCACTATACATATCTATTGTTTCATTTCTTAACTTGTAGCGATCTTCGTTAAAATGCAATCCTCCTAACAGCGTATGATGAATGATGTGAATTCCAATATCTGAAGGAACAATAATCCGCGCTCGTCCAAAAAGAATTTGTAACGTAATGACACTATCTTCCACCGGCAGAATTGTTTCTTTCAAATCGATAATCGTATCGCCTGTTACCATAAATAAGTTGATATCATCCCACTCATAGATTTCTTGACCAGTATTGTTTTGTCCCAACCATCTGTAACGAACACGTCGATTGCTTTTCTTTTGCGGATCTATCGTTTTGAGCATCGTAAAATCTAAATTTTGCTTATTACGAAAAAATAAATTTTGCAAAACATTGTCTTTCATAAATATAAAATAAACTACTGCTACTAAAATCATTAGCCAGGCAATCGGGTTGCTTAAAAATAAAATCAATAAGCTTATAAACCCTAGTGTTAGGAAAACACCGCCTTTACCATAGCGCTTTAATCTTTGAAAACCCCATACTATCAGTAAAACACTTAAAATAGGCATGGATATTAAACCATTGTTGCGCGAAGTATTGTAAAGTCCAATTAAAGCAAGGAGAATTTCAATAATAATAAATAACTTAAGTTTGAACACAAAATCTCCCCCTCTAAATCATCAATCTGATTTTCCACTTTAAATTCATTCTAACAAAACGACTGCTTATTAACATCAGACGAAAGTCGGAATTAAATATGAGAGTGTAATTTAAATCGTGCATAGATATCTTACTTTCTACTTACACAATTTAGATTACACTCTCATTTAGATTGAAAACAAAAATGATTTTAGTTTTTTTTACTATATTCCATAATGATCGATAAAATTATCGGTTTGCGTTTTGTTTGCTCAAATAAATAACGCGCCAAACTATCTCGAACCTCTTTTTTCACTTTATTCCACTCAAAATCAGGTAAAGCTAAATTAGCATTTACCACCTTTATCACAATATTTCGACTTTCTTTTAAAAGATCGCGCAAATTTTTCACATAAACAAAGCCACGAGAAGTAATTTGCGGTTCAGAGACAATCACTCTATCACGACGGCTAACAGTTACCACAGCAAATAAAACACCATTTTCCGATAAAACGCGCCGATCATTTAAAACAACACTACCAATATCACCCACGCCAATTCCGTCAATCATCACATTATCAGCGGAAATTTCGCCACCTGAAATTAAGCGTCCTTGACGATATTCTAAAATATCACCCTTATTTGTAATATGGATATTTTGCGGATCAATCCCCAGCTCACACGCCAACTTAGCATGCGCTGCTAACTGTCGATACTCACCTTGAACAGGAATAAAATGCTTAGGCTTTAATAAATTTAACATCAATTGCAAATCACAAGGATTAGCATGCCCTGAAACGTGCATATTAGTGCCGATCATCTCAACTTCGCCGCCAGCTCGATAAATTAAATCTTCCGTTTTTGCCACAAAAGTTTCCATTGCAATTGAAGGCGTAGTTGTAATAAAGACTAAGTCGCCTTTCTTGATCTTAATATTTTTATGATAGCCATTTGCCATCCGCTGCAGCGATTTAATCGGCTCACCCATCCGACCAGTCTCTAAGATCAGTAATTCTTTATCAGGGATTTTTGAAAGTTGACTTTCAGAAATTAATAGCTTTTTATCAGGTAATTTTAGCTTGCCAAGTTTGATTGCTGTTTGCACAATCAACTCTAAATCTTGTCCAGTTAATAAGACTTTACGATCAAATTTATACGCTGCATTTAATACTTGTTGAATACGCATTAAATTACTTGCTACTGAAGCAACAATAATTCGTCCATCCCAATAACGGATTGTTTCATTAATCTTCTCACTAACTTCGCGCTCACTAGCAACCTGCATAGGATTATCTGCATTAGCCGAATCAGATAGTAAAGCTAACACACCTTTTGAGCCTATTTGTGCTAAACGTGAAAAATCTGTTTGGTATATAGGTTCAATTGCTTGGTCAAATTTGAAATCACCAGTGTAAACAATTGATCCTTCTGTAGTTTTTACCACAATCCCTAAAGTATTAGGAATTGTATGCGTTGTTTTAAAAAAACTAATCGTTATGTTTTCACCAAAATCAATTTCTGTCTTTTCATTTACCACATGAAAATCATTAAATTTTTTAGTTTTGTTATAATCAGCAACAGTTATTTTGGCAAGCTCAATTGTAAGTTCACTACCAAAAACTGGAATCTCAATATCCGCCAAAAGATACGGAAGCCCTCCAATTGCATCCGCATGTCCATGTGTTAAAAAAACTCCAGCAACACGCGAGGCATTTTCTACTAAATAAGAAA
Source organism: Lactobacillales bacterium (assembly GCA_031268845.1). Classification (GTDB taxonomy): domain Bacteria; phylum Bacillota; class Bacilli; order Lactobacillales; family Streptococcaceae; genus JAIRLR01. The sequence continues at coordinate 10,234 of JAIRWP010000040.1, forward strand.
ATTCGGGGATAACGACATCAATTCCTAACAATTCACTTTCAGGATATTTTAGTCCACAATCCAACACAAAAATATTATCATCCACCTCAATAATATACGCATTCTTTCCATTTTCGCGCACACCACCCAGAGGAATGATTTTAACCTTACTCATTCTCCTTCACTCTCATTTCTCAATCGATACCAATGTTTTAAACTAACTTTAATTTATGTAAACTTTCAGCAATCTGCACAGAATTTAAAGCTGCGCCTTTTAACAAATTATCGGCAACAACCCACATATGAAAGCCTTTTACTTCATCTAAATCACGACGAATACGTCCCACAAACACTTCCTTACAACCAACAGAATTAATTGCTTGCGGATAAGTTTGTGTCTTAGGATCATCTTCTAAAATAACGCCTGGAGCACTTGTCAATACATCTTTAATCTGCTGAGACGTAACATTTTCTTTTTCAATTTCAAAATAAACAGACTCCGAATGACCGCTTAAAACAGGGATACGCACGCATGTTACTGCTACTTTTAGTGCAGCAGCGTCCATAATCTTTTTCGTTTCATTAATCATTTTCCACTCTTCATAGGTATAATCATCCTCAGCAAAAACATCAATCTGAGGCAAAGCATTAAAAGCGATTGGAAAATGTTTTTTATCTCCTGCTGTTGGCAAAATCTCTGCTTTAACTTGATTTGCAGCAACACCATCATTTAAAATTTCACGCAACTCACGCTCAGTCTCAAAAATAGCACGATTGCCCGCACCACTAACTGCTTGATAAGTCGAAACAATAATTCTCGTTAGACCAAAAACTTTTCTTAGCGGCTCAAGTGCCACCATCATTTGAATTGTGGAACAATTTGGGCACGCAATAATTCCCTGATGCTTAAACAATGCATTTTCATTAACCTCTGGCACCACCAAAGGCACATTTGAATCCATGCGAAAATGCGATGTATTATCAATAACCACGCAGCCCGCTTGAACAGCTTTTGGTGCAAATTCTTTAGAAACACTACCACCTGCTGAAAATAGTGCAATATCAACATTTACAAAAGAGATCGATGTTAATTCTTCTACTAAAACCGTTTTCCCTTTAAAAGTAAGCTCTCTACCTTCAGAACGTTTCGAAGCTAATAACTTAATTTGGCTAACTGGAAGAGTGGAATCCTCCAACATCTGAATCATTTTCTTTCCTACTGCACCAGTTGCTCCAACAACGGCTACCACATATCCTGACATATTGTAAATCCTTAACTTTATTTTACGGTATAAACATGCATAGAAAATTGGCTTAGAGCCTGTTAACTATGATTTTCAAACAATACCGAAACCGGCCGATTTTCATAAATACGAACCAGCGCTTCACCTATTAATTTTCCGACAGATATTTCTTCTATCTTAGCAATTTTGCGCTCAGATGGCAAATAAATCGAGTCTGTCACAACCATTTTGGTAATTGCCGACTTTTCAATTCGCTCAAGTGCTGGACCAGATAATACCGGATGCGTACAAGAAGCATAAATTTCTCCTGCTCCTGCTTGCTGTAAGGCATCAGCAGCTAAAGTAATTGTCCCAGCGGTATCAATCATATCGTCAATCAATATACACTTCTTACCTGCCACATTACCAATAATATTCATAACCTCTGCCACATTTGCACATGGCCGACGTTTATCGATAATCGCAATCGGCGTTTTTAAAATTTCTGCTAACTTGCGTGCTCGTGTTACACCACCATGATCAGGAGAAACAACTACTACATCATCTCCAGACAAATTGTAATCTAAAAAATAATTGGCAATCAAAGGTGCTCCCATTAAGTGATCCACCGGAATATCAAAAAAACCCTGAATTTGCGCTGCATGAAGATCCAACGTAATTAAACGACTAGCTCCAGCAATTGTTAACATATTCGCAACTAACTTAGATGTAATCGGCTCACGTGAACGCGCTTTGCGATCTTGACGTGCATATCCAAAATAAGGCATGACAACATTAATTGTCGCTGCGGAAGCACGCTTTAGCGCATCAATCATAATTAATAATTCCATCAAATGATCATTTACCGGTGCACTGGTAGATTGAATAACATACACATGAGCACCACGAATCGATTCTTCAATATTAATTTGAATTTCTCCATCAGAAAACTGTTTAACTAAACTTTTGCCAAGCTCCACACCAACAGCTTTAGCAATCTTTTCTGCCAAAGGACGATTTGAGTTTAATGCAAAAATCTTTAATCTTGGATCACAATAATGCTTTGACATATACCCTCCATACCTTTTTATCGTTGATAAATTTGAAAAAGCTAAGAATCTGTTAATGATCTCTCTATTGATGAATTTTTTGAGAAATTTTTATGCATTTCTAGGAAAAAAACGCAGGTTTAGCGGTGCTAAATCGAGGCTTTTTGACGAAGAAAGGCATAAAATTACCAGAAAAGTCACAATTATGGAGATCGTTAACAGGTTCTAAACATATTGTAGAATTTTTCCTTGATGGTACGCAACATCGATTAAGCCTCCACCCAAACACTCCTCTTCATCATAAAAAACGACTACCTGGCCTGGCGTAATCGCTCGCACACTCTCTACAAAATTGACCGTAGCACGCTGTTTTTCGTGTAAAATAACTTGCACCGTAACATCTTCTTGTAGGTAACGAAATTTTGCTGTGCAAGTAAAAACATCTGATCTTTTCTCATTGGTTGTAAAAGAAATCTCACTTGCTTCAAGGCTGGTAGCCATCAACGCAGGATGATGAAAACCTTGCCCTACATAAAGGGTATTTGTTGCTAGATCTTTTCCGACCACAAACCAAGGTTCATTTTCTGATCCACGCTGCCCACCAATTCCTAAACCTTCGCGCTGGCCAATTGTGTAATACATCAAACCGTCATGTTCCCCCATTTCAACGCCTTCAAGAGTTCTCATCTTGCCTTTTTGAACAGGTAGATAATTGGTTAAAAATTGCTTAAAATTTTTCTCACCAATAAAACAAATTCCCGTAGAATCTTTTTTCTTCGCTGTTGCTAAATGAGCTTGCTCAGCAATCTTTCGCACTTCTTGCTTTTGTAAATGACCTAATGGAAATATCACTTTTTCTAATTGCTGTTGACTTAACTGACATAAAAAATAAGTCTGATCCTTTATCTGATCAGCGCCGCGAAGTAAATGCACAACTCCATCTTCACCTTTGTAAATCTGCGCATAGTGTCCCGTAGCTATATAATCTGCACCTAGCTTAAGCGCGTAATTTAAAAAAGCTTTAAATTTAATTTCCCGGTTGCACATTACATCAGGATTCGGTGTCCGTCCTAAACGGTACTCCGCTAAAAAATATTCGAATACATGATCCCAATACTCTTTTTCAAAATTAACCGAATAATAAGGAATGCCAATCTGATCAGCTACTCGTGCTACATCCTGATAATCTTCAGTTGCAGTGCATGTTCCCATCTCATCGGTATCATCCCAATTTTTCATAAAAACACCGATCACATCATAACCTTGCTCCTTTAAAAGGAAAGCAGCTACTGAAGAATCAACACCACCACTCATACCTACAACTACACGTTTTTTATTTTTTTCCAAATCATCACCACCTAAACGTAGCTATTTTCTTAGAACCTTTTGATTAACTCAACAACACATACCCAATTAAAACAATACCTAAAACAATTCGATACCAGCCAAATGGTTGAAAATCTTTAGTTTGAATGTAGCGCATTAAAAATTTAATAACTATAACCGAAACAATAAAAGCAACAAAACTTCCCACAGCTAAAATCACTAATTGATTGACAGTAAAAGCATTTCCTTTTATTAAAAATTTAAAAATTTTTAAACCACTAGCACCAAACATTGTAGGAACAGCTAAAAAGAAAGAAAATTCTGCGGCAATAAAGCGTGAACAACCAAAAATAATGCCGCCAAGAATTGTAGCTCCTGAACGACTTGTTCCAGGTATTAAAGCTAAAACTTGAAAAAAACCAATCGCTAAAACAACAGGGATCGTTAAATCTTTAAGCTGGTTGATCTTTGTTGATTTATTTTTATGAATCCGCTCAATCACAATAAAAGCAATCCCGTAAATTATCAACAATAACGCCACCGAAAAAAACTTGTGCATATGAGCGTCCAACCAATCATCAACTTTTAAACCAATGATAACTGAAGGGATAATGGCAATAAAAACTTTTAGCCACAGACTCCATGTATCTTGTTTTTCTTCATGCTTTTTTCGTGATGAAAAGGGATTTAATTTATGAAAATATAAAACCACAACAGCTAGAATTGAACCAAGCTGAATCACCACTTCAAACATATTCATAAAAACTTTGGACTCATTTAATTTAATAAATTCATCGACTAAAATCATATGACCTGTACTTGAAATCGGTAACCACTCTGTAATTCCTTGAATAATTCCTAAAATAATTGCTTTTAACACATTACCCCATAACATTTTGGAAAATCCCTTCTATCATTCATCGCTCTAAGAGCTTGTTAACGATCTCGCTATTGATGAAATTTTTGATTAATTTTTAGGCAATTTGCGGAAAAAAACGCAGAAATAGTGGTGCTATTTCGAGGATCCCGTTCCCACGATTTGTA
>JAIRWP010000007.1 GCA_031268845.1 Lactobacillales bacterium
TAAGAGTTTGGGCCGTATCTCAGTCCCAATGTGGCCGATCAGTCTCTCAACTCAGCTATGCATCATGGCCTTGGTAAGCAGCTACCTTACCAACTAGCTAATGCACCGCGGGACCGTCCTAAAGTGATGCGATTGCATCTTTTAACTAAATTTCATGCGATTTTTAGTGTTATGCGGTATTAGCACCTGTTTCCAAGTGTTGTACCCCGCTTTAGGGTAGGTTTCCCACGTGTTACTCACCCGTTCGCCACTCTTAAGTTCTACGCCAAGCAAGCTCGGTGTAGACTTAAGCGTTCGACTTGCATGTATTAGGCACGCCGCCAGCGTTCGTCCTGAGCCAGGATCAAACTCTCATGTTTGCCTTGCTCTTTTTTTTGCTTGATGGAAGAATTGGTTTCTCCACTTTTTTTGACTTGCGTTTTTTTTTACACGATTTGGTTGTGCTTTGTTTAGTTTTCAAAGGTCTATATTAGTTTGGAGAGGTGGTTTTTTTGTTTCTCCCACAAATGCTTTTTTAGCTTAACATAGTCTTTTTATTTCCGTCAACCTTTTTTCTCTTTTTTAGACTTGTCCTAAAACGCGACATACCATATCATAAGGTTATGATACTAGAGTCAGCGTTTTAGGATAGGTCTATTATAAAATTTATAAAGAGGAACAAGATCAAGCTAACAAAAAATATCATTTAAAGTTTGAATGATAATCTTTTTTTAAAAGCAATTTGATTCTTGGCTCTTTTTTGAAGAAACAAGAAGATGATTCCTGCTCCTCCAAAGAGGCCAACTATCAGTCCTATAAGCATTACTTTAATATTTTGCTTTGCTGTATGTTGAATTTTTAACACGCCATCTCGTTTAACTTCTGGTTGTTGCTTTTGAATAACTTTACCAGTTTGCTGCACAATTTTTTGTGCTACAGCTTTATTTTTAGATTTAAACACGACCGCAAAATGTACTTGATCACTTTTCATTAAGACTTTTAGATTTCCAGCGATAATGTCTGGTGGAAGTTTAAACTCTTTGGAAAGTTTCTTGACAGTGTTGTTTTCATATAAAAGCAAATAGCGGATCTGATCAATAAAATCTTTTCTTGGATTATTATCTTTAAGTTTAAAAAGAAGGCTAGCTTGGTAAAATGTAGTAAAGCTTTGCTCTATTTTTCCAAAAAGAACACTACAAATTCCGCTGGTTAAAATGATCAATAATAAATTTCTCAAAAAAAATTTCCACTTCTTCATATTTTTCCTATTTCATTTTTTTAAACATATTGTTGACGTTCTTTTAAAATATTTGAAAGGATACCGTTAATAAACTTGCTTGATTTTTCTTCGCTGAAAGTCTTTGCTAACTCAATTGCTTCATTTAAGGCAGCAATATTCGGCATTTTTTCTTCATCAATATACTGGATTTCAAAAATAGCAAGCCGCAAAATTACTAAATCGATTTTAGCAAGCCGTTGCAATTCCCATTTTGCTGCTAAGTGTTTAGTAATAAGTTGGTCAATTTCATCTTTTTTGGTGATTACTCCTGTAACCAAAACATCAAGATAAACGGGAATGAAATTTTTTTCTTCTTCATCAATCACTTCATCTGAATATTCAAAAGTTAATGCATTTTTAATCGCGTCTTCTTTTGTTAAATCGATATTGAAATTTAATGGGAATAAAGCTTGCAAAGCTTTTTCGCGAATTTTATGACGGTTTAATTCTTTGCTCATTTAACCTTTGTCCTCATCATCGAACAAATCAGATGTATCAACTTTTGGTAACTTTTCTGGAATTACACCAACGACATGAATATTTATTTCTTTTAAACTAAGTCCAGTCATAAAAAGAACTTGTTGCTTCACTTTTTCTTGCATATCAATGGCTACTTTTGGCACGGTAACACCATAATCCAAATAAGTGTAAATATCAGCTGTTAAGTCTGAATTTTCATCATTTGATAAATAAATTCCTTTATCGTAATCTTTGCGCCCTAAACGTTCGGCAACATTACTAGCAAACGTTCCACGCATTCCATAAACGCCTTTAATTTTTGATGCTGCAATACCAATAATCACTTCAATTACTTCTGGCGCTACGACAATATTTCCTAATTCGGCTGAATCAAGTGTAACTTTTTCTCCTTCGGCCATACTCTTACCTCCTTGCACTTACTTATTAATCTTATGCACGTGATGCATATGTCCCATTAGTTGTATTTATCACCAATGTGTCTCCCTTATTGATAAAGAAAGGAACGTTTACAATTAAACCTGTTTCCATCGTAGCAGGTTTGCTGCCACCAGAAGAAGTATCTCCTTTAATATTTGGTTTAGTTTCGGTAACGACTAACGTTACAGTATTTGGTAAAGAAACACCAAGAATTTCTGATCCATACATAACAATGCTAACTTCCATATTTTCTAGCATATATTTTAATTCATCTTCGATTTGCGCTTGCGGAATTTCAATTTGCTCATATGTCTCAAGGTCCATAAAAACATGTGATCCACCATTATCATATAGATATTGCATTTTACGATTGTCAATTTGCGCTTTGGCTACTTTTTCACCGGCACGAAAAGTTATTTCTTGTACAGCTCCTGTGCGTAAATTTTTTAACTTTGAACGAACAAAAGCAGCGCCTTTGCCAGGTTTAACATGCTGAAAATCAATTACTCGCCAGATATTTCCGTTGACTTCAATTGTTAATCCTGTTTTAAACTCATTGACTGAAATCATTAAAAATTTTCCTCCATTATCAAAGAATAATCAGCTCTTTAGGTGATTTTGTTAAAAGTCTATAACCATCAGAAGTGATTAATAAATCATCTTCAATACGCACCCCACCAATGCCTGGCAAATAAATTCCAGGTTCTGCTGTTATAACATGATTTTTTTGTAAATATTTTTTTCTTTTTTTTAGAATATCAGGTCCTTCATGAACTTCCAAACCAATACCATGCCCGGTACCATGACTAAAGTTTTCTCCATAACCTTTTTGGGTAATATATGAGCGTGCAGCTTTATCATAGTCTAAAGTTAGAGTACCTGGTTTAGCAATATCAATTGCTCTTTTTTGAGCTTCTAACACAATATTATAAATTTTTTTTAATGTATCATCTGGCTGACCTAGCGCAATGGTTCGTGTCATGTCACTTACATATCCTTTATAGCGGCAACCATAATCAAGAGTTACGATATCTCCTTGAACTATCTTTTTTTCACTAGCTACACCGTGTGGCATGGAAGAGCGAACTCCACTGGCAACAATGGTATTAAAAGCAAGACCTGTTGCTCCAAGATTACGCATAAAAAATTCTAATTTATTTGCGATTTCAATTTCTTCAACACCAGGTTTGATTTCTCCAAGGATATAATCAAAAGCAGCATCTGCAATTGCACAAGCTTGAGTGATGATAGCAATTTCTGCTTCATCTTTTATCTCTCTTATTTTTTCAACCAATTTTGTTGTTGCAATGGTACGAACGTTAGCAGGTAAATTTTCTTTAAATTGAAGGTATTGAAGATAAGTCATTGTTGTTTCAAAACCGACATTTTTAATATTTTTTGACTTTATGATTTTTAAAATATCTTCAAACCAACAATTACTGTTTCGAATTTTAATAATTTCAAAATTTAAAGACTGATCACCTGCTTGTTCAGCGTAACGTGAATCAGTGATAAGAAATTGTTCTGTTAAAGTAAAAAGCAGTAAGGCGGTTGTTCCTGTAAAATTTGCTAAATAGCGGATTGTCAATGGATCGGTGACAAGGAAACTTTCTAGTTCGTTGTCTTGCATTATTGCTTTTAATTGTTTTAAGCGGTTTATCATTTATACACCTTCTCACTTACAGCGAGTAAAAAATTTTTATTCTTCAAGTCCAATTTCTTGACGTACAACCTTAGCAATCGTTTCAACATAATAGTCAACTTTTTTGGCTTCATCTGCTTCGGCCATGATCCGTAGTAAAGGCTCTGTTCCTGATGGACGAACAAGAATGCGACCATTGCCATCCATTTTTGCTTCAATTTTATCAATGATTTCTTTAATAGCAGTAACTTCCATTGCCTTGTGCTTTGAACCATTTTCCACTTTGATATTAACGAGGCGTTGCGGATAAATAGTCACTTTACTTGCAAGCTCAGACAGTGTTTTCCCTGTTTGCTTCATTACGTTTAATAGCTGGATGCCAGACAACATTCCGTCTCCAGTGGTATTTAAATCAATAAAAATAATATGACCAGATTGTTCACCACCAAAATTATAGCCCGATTTGCGCATTTCTTCTACTACATATCTATCCCCTACAGCAGTTACAATACCATTAATTCCTTCTGCTTCAACAGCTTTATGAAAACCTAGATTGCTCATAACAGTAGTTACAACAGTATCTTGAGCTAATTTATCCTGTTCTTTTAAGAATTTCGCAATAATAAACATGATTTTATCGCCATCAACAATATTCCCCAACTCATCAACAGCAATTACACGGTCGCCATCACCATCAAAAGCAAGACCAATATCCATATCTTCCTTGACGACAAATTCAGCTAATTTTTCTGGCTGTGTTGAACCAACGCCATCATTAATATTTAAGCCATCAGGACGAGTGCCAATAGTTTTAAAATCTGTTTTAAGATCAGCAAAAACATTATTAACTGACACTGAAGTAGCTCCATTAGCAGCATCAATGGCCACTTTTAGATTGTTAAGTGACTTTGCACTTGAGCGAACTAAAAATTGATTATACTTATTGATACCTTCAGGATACTCTTCTAAAGTTCCCAAACCTTCCGCTGAAAAACGTGGCAATGTATCAACTTCAGCATCTAACAATGCTTCAATTTCTAGCTCTTGTTCGTCAACTAATTTAAAACCATCGCCACCAAAAAACTTAATTCCATTATCACAAGCAGGATTGTGCGAAGCAGAAATCATAACTCCTGCTGTAGCTTTTTGAACTCTGGTTAAATAAGCTACTCCTGGTGTTGAAATTACCCCTAATTGAAAAACTTCAATGCCAACAGATAACAATCCAGCAATTAGTGCCTGCTCTAATAATTGGCCAGAGATGCGTGTGTCACGTCCAACAAAAACTCGAGGTTTATCTTCACCAACATAATGTTGACTTAAAACATAACCACCTGCACGACCTAAGCGAAAAGCTAGCTCTGGTGTTAATTCTAAATTTGCTTTTCCTCGAACGCCATCTGTTCCAAAATATTTCCCCATTATTTTAAACTCTCCTTAAAAACTAAAATTTCTCCAAAGAACATCAGCTAACTACGAGCTAGAAGATTGTGAACTATCTGATAAGCTACTGCTGCTTGATTTTGATGATTCTATAGTTTCAGATTTAAAATGCGGTGTTAATGTTACAGTTACCGTTTGTGGTTCAACTGAATAAGATGTATAAAATTTATTTAAATTTAAAGTATAAGATTTCTTTTCTGTAATATCTGATACCTTAATTGGAAGACGTAAAATATTAATTTTATCTATCTCACTTTTTAAACCGCTAATCCTAACTTGATTTACATTTAAAGAAATATCCACGTGTTCAATATTTTTAGCCAATTCACCTTGTGATTCTGGTGATAACTCTACTTGTTTACTTGGTTTATAAACTTTAACACTAAGCTTTACTTCTTTAGGTGCAGATTGGACACTTAACTGTTGAGCTTGAACATTTACTGCTTTTACCGGCAAGTAATTAGTATAGTCATGATCTAAAACAGTTTTCTCAGGTAACTCCACCGTTAGATGATCTATTTCTTTAAGTATTTTTTCACCCGTAGTTATTGCAACTTTTTTAGGTTCAATTTCTATATTTCCATATGAAAAGCCTTCACTTATTTGTTCTTCTTTAATATTTGGTTGAACGTCTAACTCTTTAGTAACTTTTTTATCAATTGTAACACTAATTTTTTGAGGTTTAATTTTTGCCTCAACACTGTTATTAAGTCCTTCAATATGAAGTGGAACTTCTTTTGTTCCTTCTGTCATCTTGGTAAGATCCGCAACTACTTTAAAAGAACGGGATACATCCTCTTCTTCTGCTTTTAAGCGCAAGCGATTATAACTACTTAAATGAACGTTCACTTCTGTATCGTAATCAGAAACATAATACTTTTTATCGTCTACTTTTATTTGTACAGGGATGTCATTTAAAGTTGTATCATATTGTTCGGCTGTTTTTTCTAAGCCGTTATTTTGTATTTTCATTAAATTAGCATTAACAAATAATATAACGGCCAAAAATAAAGAAAAAAGTAAATAAAATATTTTTGAGTTAAAAAAATTTTTCTTTTTCATGTCTTTTTCCTCCCATCTTTTTTATTGAAAAAAGTGGAGAAAAAACCTTGGCGGGAAGATTTTTCATTTTCATCTTTTAATAAGGCATCGCTTAAGATTTCTGACATTTGCTCCAATGTTAATTTAGATAAAAATTTCTTATCTTTAGTGATACTAATATCACCTGTTTCTTCAGAAACAATGATTGTTATCGCATCTGTAACTTCACTTAAGCCGATAGCTGCTCTATGTCTTGTTCCATAATCTTTCGAGATGGAAGTGGCATCTGTTAAGGGCAAATAAGCAGATGCTACGGCAATTTGATTATCTTTTATAATCACTGCGCCATCATGAAGTGGTGTGTTTGGAATAAAAATATTAATCAATAATTCACTGGTTAATTTAGCTTCAAGAGAGATTCCAGTATTGATATACTCTTGTAAACTATCTTGTTCTTCAATAACAATTAAAGCTCCAATTTTGCGTTTTGCCATATAATTAACAGCTTTTTCATAGGATTGGATTATTTTTCCTTTAACACTTGGAACAGAAGAGTAAATAGCATTTGTTCGTCCAAGCATTTCTAAAAATTTTCTTAACTCTGGTTGAAAAATAATGATAATTGCAATAGCCCAATAAGTTATAACTTGATCCATTAACCAAGTAACGGTTGCCAATTGAAAAAAACCACTCAATAAACGAGCGATTAAGAAGATTAAAACACCCTTTATTAAACGGATCTCTTTTGTTCCTATAATTGCTTTTAATAATTGATAAATCAGGAACCAAATGATAATGATATCTAAAATATTTATCCAAGGTTTTAAAGAAAACAAAGTAGATCCGAAGGCCTGTTCCCAGAATTCTGTATTTATAAGTTTGTTATAATTCATAATTCCACCTTAGTTTTAAACAAACTTTTAGAGCATCAATACTTTTATAAGTATAGCACAAACGGCTTTGATAAGTTACCTTTTCTTCTATTTTTTAATTTATATATATTAATAAAGTGTTGACTATTTTTGGGGGAAATAAAGCAGAAAGAGTTTGTTTTGCCGGATAACGCTTTTCCTAAGCTGTCAGCTTTTGTATTGAGTATAACAATTTTATGAGATAAGTTAACAAGGTCTTAGATACAAGGAGGTTTATCATGGTATTAGCAAATTTTGATGAAAATTTAAAAAAATATGCGCGTTTGATTGCAAAAGTGGGTGTTAATGCACAATCTCACCATATTGTTTGCTTGAATGTTCAGATTGATCAAGCAAAGTTAGCTCATCTTATCGTTGAAGAGCTGTATGCATTAGGCGTTGCAGAAGTACTTTTGAATTGGAAAGATGATCAAGTTGATTTAGCCAGATATTTGTATGCAGATGACAAACGCTTAGTGACAGTTCCTGATTCTTACGTTCAGCGTTTAAAAGAGTCAGTAGATTTAAAGATAAGTCAAATTTCGATTACTTCTGGAGATCCAAATGTTTTCAAAAGTGTAGATAGTGAGCGGACTGCCAAGCGTTTAGTGGCTTTTAAAGCTGCTTCTTCTGATTATTCAGCTGCTATAATGGCAAATAAAATGAGTTGGACGGTGGCTGCTGCTGCGTCTTATGGCTGGGCAGCTAAAGTTTTTCCAGCTTTGCCAACCAATAAAGAGCAGTTAGATGCATTATGGGATCAAATTTTTAAAACAACGTATGTTTATGCAGAGGATCCGGTCAAAGCGTGGCAAGAGCACAATGATAAATTGCAAAAACAAGCACAAAAGTTAAATGCTGCTCAGTTTGATGCTTTGCACTACATTGCACCAGGAGTAGATTTGACGATTGGCTTGCCGAAAAACCATTACTGGGCTGGGGCTGGAGATACAAATGCACAAGGTGAGTTTTTTATGGCTAATATGCCAACAGAAGAAGTTTTCACCGCACCGGATAGAAACCGCGTTGATGGTTATATCTCTTCAACAAAGCCATTAAGTTATGCAGGGAGTATTATTTCGGGGATGAAATTTACTTTTAAGGATGGTAAGGTTGTAGACTTTTCAGCAGAACAAAGTCAAGAGGTAATGGAAAAGTTGATGGATACTGATGAGGGTGCGCGTTATTTAGGAGAAGTTGCACTAGTTCCTGATCCATCACCAATTTCTCAATCTGGCATTATTTTTTTCAATACGCTTTTTGATGAAAATGCATCGAATCACTTAGCTTTGGGACAAGCATATGCTTCAAGTGTAGTAGGTGGTGAAAAGATGAGTAAAGACGAATTAAAAGCACGCGGTCTTAATCGTTCAGATATTCATGTTGATTTTATGGTGGGATCTAATCAGATGAATATTGAGGGCATTCAAAAAGATGGTATCCGAACTCCTATATTTCGTAGTGGAAATTGGGCGTAATGTAAAAATACGCTCGAATATCTTTTTCGTACAGATCTTTCATTTAATGAGAACGAGGTAGATTTTTATGGTAGGATTTAAGAAAATAAATGTTGATAATATGGAGAACATACTCAGTGTAATATCTGCCAGACAAGAAGAGGAAAGTACGTGAAAAAATTTAATCTGAACAAAAATATTATTGTTATTTTAATTATCATTATCTTGGTCGTAACGACAGTGACTTTATCCGTATTTTTTATGAATAAAAGAAAACAATCAAATATTATAATTTCTACTATAAATGACTCCATCGCCTTTGTTGATAAAACCTTATCAGCACCGGTAAAGTTCTTGCATAATGGAATTGGCATGCTTAACGATTTGATAGGTACTTATGAAGAAAATAAGCAGTTAAAAGCAAAATTGGATGATTATGACGAAGCTGTTATTAAGTCTAAAAATAAAGATAGAGAAATCAAAGATTTAAAAGAGCAGTTAAAATTAAACGAGACATTGACCGACTTTGAAAAAATCACATCTAATGTTATCGATCGTTCAACAAATTTATGGCAAAATAATTTAATTGTCGATAAAGGAGCTGCTGATGGTATCGAAAATGATATGGCAGTGATGAGTAAAGGCGGTTTAGTTGGACGTATTATTCAAGTAAATAAATATAGCTCCAAAGTTGAATTGCTAACAACTACTAATAAAAATATCAACCGTTTCCATGTTAAATTTTCAGATTCAAATGCTGAGAAGGGAAATGGTTTAATTAAATATTTTGATGAGCAAACACAAACATTGATCATCAATCAGATCCAAAATCAAAGTGAGATTAAAAAAGGCGATTTGGTACAAACATCAGGAATGGGTGGTGGCAAAACACCAGCGAATTTGCTGATTGGTAAGGTTGTAAAAGTTAAATCTAGCAGAAGTGGAGCTTCTAAAGAAGTTTATGTTCAACCTAGAGCTACGATGTATAATATTTTTGTAGTCAATATTATTAAAAGGTCATCTCAAGAGGTGGCCCGGCCATGAAGCAAGTGAATTTAAAGTACTATGCTCCAGTGATTTTTTTCCTGAGCATTTTGCTGGATGGGCAACTATCCACCGTAATGGAAAGTGTTACAAAAGATCATTACTTTACTTTATCTAACTTAACATTGCTGCTTTTTTTGGTTGGAGTTATAAAGTTTTCTAAAAATTACATTATATTTTTAGCGTTTATTATTGGTTGTCTTTATGATAGTTATTTTACAGGAATTTTGGGAGTAAATGCGTTTTTGTATCCATTTCTTACGCATTGGTTGGTTCGTTTTCAAAAAATGGTTAATAAAAATACTTGGACACAACTGGCGAGCTTTATTATTGCCCTTACCAGTTATCAAGTATTACTGCTGCTAATGCAAATTATTTTTGGTTTAGCTAAAGTGAATTTTATTTTATTTATTGTTTCTACATTGGGTCCTAGTATATTATTTAATATCTTACTATTTTTGATTTTTATTTGGCCGCTTCGTTTTTTATTTTCAAGATAACAGATTTAATAGATGGGAAAACTTTTTATGAGATATACAGAAATTATGATTCGTTATGGCGAGTTATCAACTAAAGGGAAAAATCGGAATCGTTTTATTAAACAACTATCTCAAAATCTTCGTAAAGCGCTGCAGCAATTTCCCGCGATTAAGATTTTGGTAAAACGTGATCGGATGCGTCTTTTATTAAATGGTGAAGATAGTGATTTAGTTATTTCAAAGTTAAGAAAAGTTTTTGGCATTGTCAATTTTTCTCCGGTCATTCGGGTGGAGAAAGATCTAGAAACTATGAAAAGCACTGCGCAGGCGATTGTGAAAGAGCAGTATAAGCCGGGTACAACATTTAAAATTACCGCTAAACGTCAGGATCATGATTTTCAACTTGATACTACTGGCTTAAATCAATTTTTAGGTTCAGCAATTCTAGAGATTTTGCCAGAAATAGAAGTGCAAATGAAAAAGCCTGATATTAACCTGCAAGTTGAGGTCAGGATGGATAGCGTTTATTTTTCGACATCAACAATCAAAGGAGCAGGTGGTTTACCTGTTGGTACCAGTGGGCGTGGTATGTTAATGCTTTCAGGCGGGATCGACTCCCCAGTTGCAGGCTTTTTGGCCATGAAACGCGGAATGGAAATTGAAGCTGTTCATTTTGCTTCCCCGCCATACACTTCACCCAAAGCTTTGCAAAAAGCAAAGGATTTAGTACAGAAATTAACTCCGTTTGGGGGTAATATTCAATTTATTGAAGTTCCTTTTGCAAAAATTCAAGAAGAAATCAAAGCTAAAGTGCCATTGCCGTACTTAATGACAATTACAAGGCGTATGATGTTGAGGATTACGGATTTATTGCGTCAAAAACGAGAGGGTTTAGTTATTATTAATGGCGAATCCATCGGACAAGTAGCTAGCCAGACGCTTAATTCCATGATTGCGATTGAAGATGTCACAACAACACCGATCATTCGTCCGGTAGTTACGATGGATAAGGCGGAAATTATTGAGTTAGCGGAAAAAATTGGCACTTTTCAATTATCTGTTTTACCTTTTGAAGATTGTTGCACAATTTTTGCTCCGCCTTCACCCAAAACTAAACCCAATTTAGAAAAAGCACGATCGTATGAAGCGCTTTTGGATATTGAAGGATTAATTCAATGTGCTTTGAAAAATACTTCCGTAACGGAAATCACAGCTGCACCAAATCAAATATCACCAAATGTTGAGCAATTTGTTGATTTGTTGTAAAAAGTTGAAATTTTGATTATCTAATCAAAAAAAGCAAAATATAAAATACTATATTTTGCTTTTAAATTATACATAGATTAATTTGTCAGCCAATTTGGGATTTCACTCATACCAGACAATACAGATGTAGCGTTGAACATAACTTCTGGTGCTCCGCCGACAACTGTATCTAGTTCATCCATATTAAGCGCATCTTCACCATAAATAATCGCTTTTATGCCTTTAAGATCGTTCTCAAACTCTTCAGCTGTATAGTCTAAAATATACTCTCTTGCAATAGCTAATGCATCTTCTTTTGACTCAGTTCCTAAAATTTTTCCCAAAGTTTCTTGATCTGTGTTCATTAATTCCAATAATTTATTTTCATTATCCACTAACAGTCCTTCTTTCTTAAGCTAGAGAATATATAAATTGTTTTATTTACATATAGATTTTAACTTATGAAGAGATGTTTTACAAAAATAATGAATTCATTTTAATCACTATTGCCAACCTTTCAATAATTCTCCAAAATCCACTCCATGTTTCTCGCTAAAAATGCCTAATTGTTGCACAGAAGATGCACCACCTGTTACTGAATCCAGCTGCTCTTTATCTAAACGATCATCACCACGCATAATTTTTTCTAACTCTTCAATATCTTTTTTAAAATTTTCTTCTGTATAATTAGAAATATTTTCCTGCGCAATGGCTAATGCATCATTTCTATCTTTAGATTTAATAATCTTTTTTAAAACTTTTTGATCTTTTGTTATTAATTCTAATAATTTATTACTCATTTTTCTTTTACCTTTTCTTAGAGTTTGCTCAACTACTTATTTATTTTTATTGATCCGTTCTTACCATACGCTAGTTTTTATCAATCTTCAAACAATACGTATTATAACTGCAATTCGGAAAGTAAAAAATACTTGGTTTTGGGTAATTTTCTATATAATTTTTATCTTTGGAGGAAAATCAGAGATTTTCATTTCAAGTTTAAAGATATGATATAATTAGTTGAAAATTTATATTCGGGAGAAAAAAATGAACGATAATAATAAATACGTACAACGTGACGAATATTTAGACTTTTTAAAACGTTCAATGAATAAGCCGATTATCAAAGTTGTTTCAGGTGTGCGTCGTTCAGGGAAATCTACATTGTTTGACTTATTCAAAAAATATTTGCTTGAACAGGGTGTGATGCAAGAGCAAATCATTTCCATAAATTTTGAAGATTTTACTTTTTTTGATTTGCTTGAACCACAAAAATTGCATCAATATGTTTTAGAAAAGCTAGTCGACAAAAAGATGAACTATGTTTTTCTTGATGAAATCCAGCATATTAAAGATTTTGAGCGTGTAGTAGATTCATTGTATATACGAGAAAATATAGATTTATATATTACAGGTTCAAATGCATATTTTTTAAGTGGTGAACTAGCTACTTTGCTTTCTGGTCGCTATATTGAGCAAAAGATACTACCGTTGTCTTTTAAAGAATTTGTAACTTGGAATAAACAAAATGGTTATTCTTTTTCACGGGAGCAGCTATTTGAAAATTATTTAAAAAGTTCATTTCCCTTCACGCTGTTTGTAGATACTAATCAAGAGCGTTTGAATTATCTTCAAGGTATTTTTTCAACTGTTGTGTTAAATGATATTGTGAAACGACTTTCAATCCAAGATGTACGTGTGCTTGAGCGTTTGCTGGAAACGCTGTTCAGTTCAATTGGCAGTCTTGTAACAATCAATAAAATTAAAAATACATTGGTTAGTATGAATATACCAATAAGTAATGCAACTATCGACCGGTATATAGGTGGTATTTTAGATAGCATGATTATGTATGAGGCAAAACGCTATGATGTTCATGGGCGTGCTCTGCTCAATACGCAAGAGAAGTATTATGTGGTTGATGTGGGTTTGCGTTCATTGTTGCTACGTGACCATCAAGAAGATTTTGGGCATATTATTGAAAATATTGTGTACCTTGAGTTGATTCGTCGTAAAAATAAAGTTTATGTTGGAAAAGCAAAGCAGTATGAAGTGGATTTTGTTGCTATA
Organism: Lactobacillales bacterium; assembly: GCA_031268845.1. Classification (GTDB taxonomy): domain Bacteria; phylum Bacillota; class Bacilli; order Lactobacillales; family Streptococcaceae; genus JAIRLR01. Next base: position 13,488 of record JAIRWP010000007.1, read on the forward strand.
AATGCCGAACATGAAATAAGTTATTACCAAGTTGCACTTACAACGCTTGATGAACAAGTGCTTAAACGCGAATTACGGTCATTACAAGCAATCAAAGACCAATATTCAAAATATTTGTTAACAATGGATAAAATTAACCGATCTGCAAATTACGAAGGAATCAAAAAATTAAATATCATTGATTGGCTTCTTGAAGAATATTAAATTATAAAAACGATTTATTTTTTGAACGAGTCGAGTAAGGTTAATAGTTTTTATTTACATTTTTTTTCAATTGCAGACCAAGCTTCGTTCTTACCAAATTTTGTTTCAGCTGAAAAAACAACAAACTCATCTTTTTGATTAAAGGACAAGACACGCTTGATGACTTGTTCATGTTTTGTCCATTTGCCATATGGAATTTTATCAGCTTTTGTAGCTACTAAAATCACGGGTATTTCGTAGTATTTCAAAAATTCATACATTTGCTTATCTTCTGTTGTTGGTGGATGACGTAAATCAACTAAAGAAACGACAGCTTTAAGCTGTGTTCTTGTCGTTAAATAATGCTCGATCATCTTGCCCCACTTGGCACGTTCAGTCTTTGAAACTTTTGCGTAACCATAACCAGGAACGTCAACAAAATAGAGCTTATTTTCAATCAAGTAAAAATTTAACGTTTGTGTTTTTCCTGGTTTGCTAGACGTTCGAGCTAAACTTTTACGTCCTAATAAAGTATTAACAAAAGAAGACTTGCCAACGTTTGAGCGACCTGCTAAAGCAATCTCAGGCAAACCTTTATTTGGATATTGCTCTGATTTTACCGCGCTAATAATAAATTCTGCATGATTTACTTCCATATTTATTCTCCCATTTGCAGAAACTAATCGGCGAGTTAATTTAGTTTAAGGTAGAAATAAAAATAAAGTGAATGCTGAACCTCTTCATATAAGAAGTTATACTTCAATATAAAAAAGACTATTTTAATTTTTCATCTGTTATCTCTACTGCTTTAGCATTCTTTGTTGTTGGTTTTATTGTACGAATTGCTGTATGTTCAAATACCAGATAAATACCTTCACAATCTAAAGTGATTGTCCCTTTTTCTTTATCTATTTCATGTAAAAGACCATGTAGGCCGCCAATAGTGATGATCTCATCTCCTGGTTTCATATCTTCTAATTGCTTTTTTCGTTCCTGTTGTTGTTTGTTTTGCTGACGTTGTGAAATAAAGAAGAATGCACCTAAAACCACTAACATTACTATTGTCATTATATTCATAAATTAGACCTCATTTTCTATTCATATGTAATCTTTAGTGAGTTTAGCAAACTTTATACTCCCCTTCAAACCCATTCTATTCGCCCCCTCCCCCTTTTTTCGAAAAAAAGAGAAAAAAGGTTGACGGAAATAAAAAGACTATGTTAAGCTAAAAAAGCATTTGTGGTAGAAACAAAAAAACCACCTCTCCAAACTAATATAGACCTTTGAAAACTAAACAAAGCACAACCAAATCGTGTAA
>JAIRWP010000019.1 GCA_031268845.1 Lactobacillales bacterium
CAAAAATAAAATTGAAAAACTATGGGCAAATTTAAAAAATTGGTTGCGTTTGAATTCTAAAAATTACTTAACAATTCAGGATGCTATCGCAGCTTATTTTAAATCGGAATAGCTATATATTTCAACTTTCAAGCACCAGTCTTTATTTTCAGTAAAAAGCTTTTTAAGCAATATTTCCTTTTATTTTACGATTACGAACTAGCATGTATCCACCAACACCCATTGCTGAGATACCGATTACTAGGAAGATCACAATACCGATACCACCTGTTGATGGTAAGTAACCTTTAGGATAGTTTTTGATTTTTTCTAATGTTTTACCTTCTTGTCCTACATAAGTAGATTGATTAAGTGAGCCATCAATCGTAAATGAAACTGTTGTTGCACTATCATCTAAGTAGTAGCCTTCTGGTGCTTGTACTTCTTCTACTTGATAAGTTCCTTTTCTAAGTCCAGGAAGATTGATCTTACCAGTAGAGGTTGATCCACTTTTGCTATCAGTTGTAGTCCAAAAGACTTGTACGGGAATATTCGAATAAGACATGCCACCTTCAGTAGTTCCAGAACCTTTGACATTTCCTGCAGTAAAATCAGAAGCTTTGTACTGATCTGGATTTGTAACACTCAACCAACGAATTTCACCATCTGTTGTATATCCACCAAAATATTTTCCATCATTACGTTTTAATACAAAAGCTGCTTTTCCATCAGTGATTAGTTGACTAGATCTACCATTTACTTTATCAAGTCCCTTTTTAAAGACAATTACAAATTCTGACTCAGCTTGACCTTCGTTATCTCCACTACCATCATTTTTATGATTTTTATATTGAATTGAGTTATTTATGTTTTTTTCAATTGGAGCCTCTTGGGCTACAATCATTTTCAATTTAATAGTTATCATTTTTCCTGCTAGTGCTTGTAATTTTGCTGTGTTTTCTGGAGAAACAGTAGTTGGCATATTAAATTTAAATTGTAAATTTTTAGTCTTATCATATTCAGCTGTAGCAGTTGTACCACCTACATTTGAATATTTATTTATTACTAAGCTAAGCGGAGTGTTTAAAAGCGAGGTATATGTAGCTTCAGCATTATTTTTTGCATTTGCAAAATCAGTATGTTCAGTCGCATTATCTTGTATTGTTATTTTATCAATTGAGAAAAAGTTTAATCCTACATCAGGTAAATCATTTAAGGTAAAGTAGGAATGTTTATAAGTAGTTTCATTTACAAGCGATGCTAGATCATATGGCAACTTATAATCAATTTCAAATTCAACCAATTCCCCTATCGATCTAGTCACCGTTGGATCAGATGTATTTCCACTTGAACCTAAGGGAGGATTTGTTGCATCTTTATCATCAATAGATACAAAACCATCGCCATTTCCATCGGAATCATCAGTTTTATCTTGCTGCGTTGGTATTAATTTTTTTTCAATATCTGGTCTTGAATCAACAACGTTTTTAGGATACAGATCTACTACATTATCTGTTTCGCTTGCTACGTATAAACCGTCAGAATCTTGATCTTTAAGAACTGGTAAAGAAAATACAGTATTTACTGTTTTGGGAATTTGTACAATATCGGTTGGATTTGTTCCAACAATGTAAGCACCTGAAACATTTGATTCTACAGCTACGTACACTTTGTTAGCTCCATTACCGCTAGCTTGTGCAACATTTGTAAATGTTGCGATCCCATCAGTGCCTCCCGTTGTTTTGGTATCTATCAGCGTAGCATTAGAGTCACCAATCATGTAAGCAGATGTTTTACTTTTATAATAATTTACAGTATCTTGATAAGCTTTAAGTCGTTGTTCTTGTGTTGTATTTAAAACATTTGTAACTGAAGCATCTTCTTTTAATTTTGCATCAAAATACGGGGTAACATCATATAATCTAAACACCACTCCAGCAATTTTTCGTTTTGCTTCTAAGACATCTATAAGATCTCCGGTGTTTTGAAATGGAGTTTTATTAAATTCTTCTGGCGTTGCTTCTACCTTACGGAGTTTAACTGTTACTGGTTGAGTAGATGTTTCTGCATTTGCATCATATTTTGTTTCCGCATCCGTTTCAGCATTAATAGTAAATGATTGAATAGTATTAATAACGTTTGGTGCAAGTAACATTCCTGTAGCCAGGATTCCGAATATTTTTTTCTTAAGATTCATTTAATTCTCTCCTTTATTTTTGAATTTGTTTACGATTTTTAAAAATCATAAATGTTTCTTACAAATCTTATAAGGTGAAATGATTATTTTCTTATAACTTTATTATGAACATTTGATTAAAAAAGTCAAACATTTTTAATTTTTTTCAAATCGTAATGTCTTTAATAAAGATTATATTAATTAAAATCCTTGATTTTAAAGGATTAATACATAATTATTTTGATATGATCACCTCTTTGTGTTGCCTAATTTTTTTAATCTATAAAAAATATATTAATCACTTAACCTTTTATGAGATCTTTTTAAAGCTCGATTTATTTAATTCAAAAATATTTTATAATAAAATCAATTTTAAGAAAACAAAAAGCACTTAGAACATGTTAACAAGCTCTTATTCTTTTTGCATCAACTCTTTAAATAAGCCAATAACAAATTCTTCTGGATTAAACACTTGTAAGTCATTGATTCCTTCGCCAAGACCTACCAATTTTACAGGTAAATGAAGTTCACTACGAATAGCTAATACAATTCCACCTTTAGCTGTACCATCTAATTTAGTCAACACCAAACCTGTAACATCTGTCGTTTCTTGAAATTGTTTGGCTTGTTGCATAGCATTCTGTCCTGTTGTCGCATCTAGCACCAAAAGCACTTCATGTGGAGCATCTGGAACTTCACGAGTAATCACACGTTTAATTTTTGCTAACTCACGCATAAGATTTTCTTTATTTTGCAAACGCCCTGCTGTGTCTACTAATAAAACATCGGCATCTTCTTCCTTAGCACGCTTAATTCCATCATAAACAACTGCTGTTGGATCCTCGCCTTCAGCACCTGTAACTACTTCTACGCTTGCTCTTTCACCCCATACAACTAATTGGCGAATTGCTCCTGCACGAAAAGTATCCGCTGCTGCTAAAATGACTTTTTTCCCTTCCCGTTTAAGCTGATTAGCTAACTTACCAATTGTCGTTGTTTTGCCAACACCATTGACTCCGACAAATAAAAAAATTGAAAGCTCGTCTTTTTTAAGGCTCAACTCATTTTGCTCATTTAAACCTTCTACTTCATATAAATTAACCATTTTTTCAATAATGATATTTTGAACCACTGCTGAATTTTTAGCGTTTTTAAGTTTTACTTCTTGACGTAATTCTTGCGCAATCTTCATCGATGTTTCAAAGCCAACATCTGCTCCAATCAATGCTTCTTCTACTTCCTCAAAAAAATCTTCATCTACGCGCCTGAAATTGGCGAATAATTCATTCATTCGCTGACTAAAGGTTTTTCTTGTTTTAGCTAGTCCTTGAGTATATTTGGCTTGAGTGCTCTTAACATTTTTAGAAAGTGGTTCTTGAGAAATTTCTTTTTCTACCAACTCTTCTTGAGTGATACCGTTATTTATTTTTTCATTAGGTAATTCGTCTTTTCTTTTTTCGATTTCATCTACATCTTCTTGTTTAACTTCTTTTTTAAATGCTTGCTTGATTTTATCAAATAATCCCACGCTACACCTTCACTTTCAATTTGCCGCCGTCAGCTACTTCTTCCAACCTCACGCAGACAATCTTAGATCCTGTTAACGATCTCTTAGAACTAACTCAGCTTTTCCGCCACCAAACATATTAGGAAAAGTTTTGCTAAATTTTTCTTTAATAACTTCAAACATTTCTAAAAAGCGCGTTTTGACTTCTTCATCCATCTCTGTCATAGTTTCAAATCATGTTATTTTACTGATCCTTTCATTTTAAATAACGCTGCTTTAGCGGCTCTTTGCTCAGCTTGTTTCTTGGATTTTCCGATTCCTTCGCCGATTTTTTTATCATTTAAATAAACAGAAATATAAAACACTCGATCATGTGCAGAACCTTCTTCTTTGAATAAACGATACTTTATTGAAATATCACCACTTTTTTGCAATTTTTCTTGTAAAGCAGTTTTAAAATCTTTCTCTTGTTCAAAGTGTCCGCTATCAATTTTGGGAATCATCACTTTATCAATGAACTTTTTTACTTGTTCTAATCCTTGGTCTTGTTCTAGTGCACCAATAAACGCTTCAAATAAGTCACAAAGTAAAGACGGACGCTTACGCCCGCCACTTATTTCTTCACCTTTGCCTAGCAAAATATGTTGAGCAAAATGACACTCTCTAGCAAACTGAGCTAAACTATCCTCACATACAATCAGCGAACGCAATGAAGATAACTTTCCTTCTGGCAAATTAGGATATTTCATGAAAATGCATCTTGAGATTAAAAATTGCAACACTGCATCTCCTAAAAACTCTAATCGCTCATTATTTTTCAGCTTTAAATTCAAATGCTCATTGGCATAACTTGAATGCGTAAACGCTTCTTCCAATAAACTCATATTTCTAAATACAATTCCATAATTATCTTTTAACTCTTCAAGGAGTTTAGTACGCATTTGATCACTTCCTTTTGATATTATCCAACGTTTGACGTGGCGGATACTAAACAATTCTTAAATTTCAAATATTTCTGTTGCGCGATCAGCATAAGTGTCATAAATTTTAACTTTTTCATTAACTTCATATTCTTTAAACGTGCTTTCCACCGTCATACGCGCTAATTCTTTTAAATTATTCTCCTGGCTTAAATGCCCTAAATAAACACGTCTGGTTTTAGCTCCTAAAATATCCGCCAATGCAAGAGCTGCTTCTTCATTTGATAAATGTCCTTTATCACTTAAAATGCGTTGTTTTAGATTCCATGAGTACGAACCCATTCTAAGCATCTGCACATCATGATTGCTCTCCATTAAATACGCATCTGCATTGCAAATCATCTCGCGTATCCGCTCACTTACATACCCCGTATCTGTTAACATTACAAAAGTTTTGCCATCTTTATGAAAAGCATAACACTGTGGAGAGACAGCATCATGAGAGACGCCAAAACTTTCGATGTCAATATCACCAAATGTTTTGACCTCTCCCATTTTAAAAATATGTTTTTGAGCTGATGCTAACTTGCCTATTTTTTCTTCAATAACTTTCCATGTTGCTTCATTAGCATAAACATCAAGTTGATATTTGCGAGCAATCACGCCAACACCTTTAATATGATCACTATGCTCATGCGTTATCAAAATAGCATCTAAGACAGATAGATCACGGTTAATTTCACTAAATAATGAAGCAATTTTTTTGCCAGTTAATCCGGCATCTACTAAAATTCTTTTCTTTAAAGTTTCAATATATAAAGCATTACCAGAACTGCCACTGGCCAATATACTAACCTTAAAACCTCTTTTATCCATACGGTACTCGCCCTCTAAAAACGCATTAAATCTCTAGCCTTACTCCCAATCCTCTTCGTAAACCTGATAAGGAAGTGAAATATAAAAAGTGGAGCCAACTCCTTCAGTACTTTCTGCCCAAATATGACCACCATGAGCTCGAACAATTTCTTTAGAAATCGAAAGTCCCAGACCAGTTCCACCTTGCTTTTTATCCCTTGCTTTATCTACTCGATAAAAACGCTCAAATACTTTCTTTAAATCCGCTCTAGGAATCCCTAATCCCTGATCAGAAATACTTAACAAAACATTTTTATGCGTATCAATTAGTCTTACTCGAAGTTTTCCGCCATCAGGTGAGTACTTTAAAGCATTATTAATAATGTTATCTATCACTTGCATCATTTTATCAGTATCAATTTCCACCCATAATATCCGCTTGGTAAACTTACGAACAATATCATATGTCTTTTTTGAAATATCATCATTTTGATCTTTCATCATTTCAAAACGATCTAGGATATGATTGATAAAGTCATTAAAATCAACTAACTCCAATTTTAACGAGATCTGACCACTATCTATCTTGGATAAATGCAATAATTCGCCAATCATGCGAATCATACGTTCTGTTTCTTCTAGTAATATCCTTAAAAAGTCTAAGGCAACTGTTTCATCTTTTAAAGCTCCATCACTTAGCGCTTCGAGATAACTATGAATACTTGTTAATGGTGTTCTTAATTCATGAGATACATTGGATACAAACTGTTGACGCTCAAGCTCCGTTTTTTGCTCTTTTGTAACATCTACTAAAACAACAACTATTCCATCAATAAAATCAAAGTCCCGCCGAATCACTGAAAAATTTACACAAAAAGTAGAATTGCCATTGGACACATTAGAATCAATCAGTATTTGTGGATCATCTTCTAATAAATTATGCAATGTATATTCATCTTCAATTTTCAAAAGTTTAAGAACAGAATAACCAATAGCATCTTTTTCTTGGATGCCCAGCTGACTTAAAGCCATTTCATTAATAATGACAATATTCCCTTTGCGATCTGTCGCAATAACTCCATCAGTCATATGTTTTAAAACGGAATTCAAACGATTACGCTCAGACTCCACAATCATTTGCGTTTTGGCAATTCGCGTAGCTAATTCATTAAAGATTTCTCCAAAATGATTTAACTCACCTTTAGCAATAACTTTTTTGGTATAATCGCCATTATAAATCCGCACTGCTTGTTCCTTTAACTGTTCAATTGGTCGCGTAAATAAATGAACAATCAAAACAGTCATTATTATGTAAACCACCGCAGTAATACTTGAAATAAGTATAAAAAATCTTGCAATATCTGGTTTTACTAATTCATCAATAAAAAAAAACGCACTAATCCCCAAAGAAAATAATAAGCACAAAACGAAATTTAAAACTAACTTAAATCTTATCGATTGCCAAAAATGTATCTTTTTTTTCACAATCTTATCCAATATTTTCCGCTCCCGGCTTCTTTAAAAAATATCCAACTCCACGCCTGGTCATCAAATACGTCGGATTGCTTGGTATATCTTCGATTTTTTCACGTAATCTGCGCACAGTTACGTCAACTGTACGCACATCTCCAAAATAATCATATCCCCACACCGTTTGCAATAAATGCTCACGCGTCATCACTTGCCCTAAATGTTTAGCTAAGTAATGCAATAACTCAAATTCGCGATGTGTTAAATCGATCGTTTTTTCCAGTTTAGACACAATATAAGCATCAAGGTGAATCACCAAATCGCCTACAACAATATCTGGCTGTGATGAATTTTCAGACTTTTCTGGTGGCAATTCTCGACGACGTAAATTAGCCTTTATGCGAGCAATAAGCTCACGATTAGAAAACGGTTTTGTAACATAATCATCAGCACCCAACTCCAAACCTAAAATTTTATCAATTTCAGAATCTTTAGCACTGACGATAATAATAGGCATTTCATAAGCTTTGCGAATTTCACGCGCTACTTCTAAACCATCCTTTTTAGGTAACATTAAATCAAGCAAAATCAAATCCGGTTGTTCTTCTTTTGTTTTTTCAATAGCTTCCTCTCCATTAAAAGCCGTGATAACTTCAAAACCTTCTTGAGTTAAACTGTATTTTACAATATCTGAAATAGCTTTTTCATCGTCAACTATTAAAATTTTTTTCAAAGTAAAACCTCGCTTTCACTCGATAAGAACGTGCTAGAACGTGCTAACGATCCAAAAATCTGTTTACCTAAAATAAGAAAAAACATTATCCCACAAATTATGATTAAATATTCCTTTAGGATTACCACCACCAATAACCCCAAAACCAATCATCATCCCTAAAACAAATAAAATAATCATCATTGCAATGACAATGAATACCTTAAGTAAACTAAAAAATATATATTTTCCAACATTTTCTTGCACAATAAACCTCTATCTCAACTTTTCATAACGCTATGCATTTGCATTATATCATAGCAAAATTCAGCCACAGAGAATAAATATTAAAATACTGTCAATAACATTTGAAAATGTCTCAAAACTCTAAACCACATAAGCGAAAACCACTCACTCTCCTCCTCCTTATTTAATTTAAGTAAAAATTTCCAACTTCCGCTCCGCCACTGTCT
>JAIRWP010000056.1 GCA_031268845.1 Lactobacillales bacterium
GTACGTATTCTGCCATTTTCTTCCCTTCTTTAGGTTTCTTCTTTATTATAGCAGAATTTTAACGCTAAAGCTTACCGTCTGAAGACGGTGGATTTATACCTGGCACATGGAAATTAAAATCGAGATAAACAGTAGGTTTGGAAGGCCATTTGTACCCCTAAAAACACCCATAACAGAAATTATTCACCCAAAAAATTACACCTTATACAATTTTTTTAAATTTTATTAATTTCACTTAAAACGGCTTAAAATCAAAGGTTATCAAAACTGGATTCACTCTAATTTATTTATATTTATCGGAATTATTTATAGGTTTTATAATTCGAATCCCTCCTTCTCCGCCAAAATCAAACCCCATAAACAAGCCGTTTTGTGGGGTTTAATTATATCCAAAACAGGCATCATACCCTTTAAAATACCCTTTACAGAGTTTATATCCCTATTTCACAGCTGAAAAAAGAGTACGGTATTATGGTTCTTGTTTTTTAAAAATTGAAAATATGTCTGAAAACATGGTCAAGGCGTCACACATTTTAAACCACTAAACTATTGATAAAATTATCCATTCTTTTCGCACTTTGTTCTTTCATTCTTTCAGTTACACCGCCGTAAACATCCAAAGTAAAAGCTGCCGTGTGGTGTCCTAGGTTTTCCTGCACTGTTTTCACATCATCACCAGATTGGAGTGAAATAACAGCATAAGAGTGACGCATATCGTGAAAGCGAATATGCCCTATTCCTAATTTTCTAACTATCTTTTTAAAGTGCTTCCAAACTGTAAAATGTGCTAAATGTTCTCCTAATTCGTTTGTGAAAACAAGATTATCTTTATTATTCCAAATAGTGCCACACTTCAAATGTTGTTCGTTTTGTAACTTTCTTTGCTTCACTAAAACTTCCATAACCGCTCTTGCTGGAGTAATTTTTCTAAATGTATCATTTTTAAGTGAAACAAGACCGTACCTTCCGCCGACTTTCTTTTCCTTCTGAAGCTGTTTATTTATGAGAATAACCCCATTTTTAAAATCCACACAATCCCAAGTCAGACCTATTACTTCCCCTTGACGCATACCGGTAAACAGCGTTACAAAATATAAATTTTCGAATTTATGTCCTTTTATATCATCTAAAAGAGAAGCCATCTCATCTTCACTCATAACCGCTATTTCTTTTTTCTCCACACGAGGTAATTTACAAACTTCCGTTGGATTAGATTTTAAATAACCAATCAAGACAGCTTGCTTCAATGCACTGTGTAAAACTCCGTGAAGATTTTTGATTGTTTTAGGCGATAATCCCGAATTTAATTTCTCGTTATAAAACTTCTGTACAGCAGGGGCGGTTAACTTTTGAAGATGTACAGCACCCAAGCACGGTTTAATATGATTTTTGGTGTGGTCGCTATATGAGCGAACCGTAAAAGGCTTAACCGCCCCAAGATATTCTTTAAGCCAAATATCCATCCACCCTGCTACCGTGATGCTTGTTGGCTCTGAATATGAGCCATTATCAATAGAAACTTGTATCTGTTTTAACTTTTTTAAAACTTCTGACTGTGTTTTACCATAAACGGATTTCTGAATTTGCTTACCTGTACCTGTATCACGTCCCAAAGTGTATCTTGCTTCCCATTTACCGTCTTTTCTCTGGCGAATCGTTCCTGATCCTTGGGCATTTCTATTTTTAGTCTTGCGTGGCATTATTTTCCGGTCCTTTCGTTTCAATATTTGATTGTGATTTTATTTTTTTGTCAAATGGTGTTTTAATCAAACCAGATGCTTCTTTTTTGCCGTCGATTACATCGAGAGTATGCTCAATTAGTGAAGCTAAACGTTCTTTATTTATTTCAACATGTGCTCTATTAAGCCTTTCTTTGTCTATTTCCGCCATTTCATGAGCTTCTTTTTCAAATGCCGGATAAAACTCTTCGCATATTTTGCTGAAATTTTCATCCATTTCCTTAGTAAATTTATATCGTGTAAACTCTATATTATCTTTTAGTAGTCCGGGTATTGCACAATTCAATTTTGAAAACGCATTTTCATAAGCTAAATTTTTTAATCCTTTTTTTATGTACCAAATCCAACGGCCTATCCAATCTTGGGTTAGCAATAAATTTAGTGTTTTTTTATCGAGTATATTTTTACGATGAATATTTTCAACTACTGAAATTGAGAGATCGGAAAGCCCCAAACGTCTGCTAATTTCTAAGTTTTCGGCTTTCTGCACTTTCAAAGCATGGAAAAGCAAATCGGAAAAATGGTTTATGGTAGTTCACAGAAATTTGCGGGGAATATTTATAAATTGCGCTCCCAAAAATTTTGAAGAGCCTCATCAAGCGTGGCATTTAGCGGCTAATTACATAGAACACATAGAAGAAATATTGGAAGATTTTAAATCAAATACGCGAGAGCAACTACTTGATAATTATAACATCATAAACACGTGGCAGAACGAAATTCAAAAAGAAATAGAGGCACTTTGAAATGACTGATGAACAATTCGCAGAAAAAATCGAGGATAGCGGTTTTTTAAAAAACTATGCCATTGAAACACAAAAAGAAAAAGCCCTCGGAGTAATCAGGAGCTTTCACAATCACTCAAAATTATTAAAAACGGAAGAAAAGTTAAATGATGAGTTAGTAGAAAAATTCAAGGGCACGGGCTATATTTCGAAAAACAACTGTATCTATGCGGTAAGTTTTAAAGGCAAAAACAAAACCCAAAAACTTCTTTGTAATTTTGTGGCGTGAATTGATGAGGAGGTCACAGTTGACGATGGATTGAGAACTCACAAATTTTTTAAAATTAGTGGGAAACATCAACAAAACTATGATTTGCCGAGTATTGACGTTCCCGAGAAGAATTTTTCGGGTATGGGTTGGATCACGGGCAAATGGAATGCAGGCTGTATTTTAGAACCCACACAAAATATCAAGGATAAGCTTCGACATTGTATTCAAAAAATATCAAAAGACATAAAAAGAAAAACCGTTTTGGGATTTACCGGTTGGAACAAATATCAAGGCAAATGGATTTATCTTCACGGTGGCGGAGCAGTGGGAGCAGATAATATAGAGGTGATTTTAGAAGGGAGACTGGCTAAATACAAACTTCCTGAAAATATGATTTTTGAAAACTTATCAGATAAAATACAAAGCACCGTCGATAATTTTACAGGTCTTGCCCCCAAAAAAGTTGTTCTGCCGCTTTTGGCATTTGTATTCTTAACACCGCTAAACGAATTTTTGAAACAAGCAGGACATGAACCGGACTTTGTCTATTATTTACTTGGTAAGACCGGTTATGGTAAAAGTACAATTTCGGCTTTGTTCCTATCTTTTTTTGGCAATTTTTCAAGTACGGATTTACCCCTTTCATTTATGGATACTGCAAACGCGATTGTAAGTAAGTCTT
>JAIRWP010000082.1 GCA_031268845.1 Lactobacillales bacterium
AGGAAGGCGAAGCTTATGGTGGTAAGTCACTTCCCGTGCTTATCAAAAAATATAAAGTAAAAAAACCAAAATCAGTAATAATTTATGCGGGAGAATTTTTTGCAATTTTTGCTTTTTTGGATTTTTTGCACTTATATTCGAAAGCACCACCGGGTATTAAGGAAAATCTTGATAAAGTGCTGGAGAGGGTTTAGATGGTTATTTTTTTACTTTCCGAATTGCAGTTCTTCGCTTCTGAACGCGCATTTATAAAAATTTAGAAGAAGCGCTAAATTTTCTTTCAAAAATTGATCCGCAATGGCAAAGTGAGGGTTGATTTAATGAGCAAACAAAAACTTGAATTAGCAATTATTACAGGAATGAGTGGTGCAGGTAAAACAGTTGCAATTCAGTCATTTGAAGATATGGGATATTTTACAGTTGATAATATGCCTCCGATTTTGATTTCGAAATTTTTAGATTTATTGACAGAAAATAGTTCACTTGAAAAGATTGCAATGGTGGTAGATATGCGCTCGTTTGTCTTTTTTAGTCAGCTAAACGATATTTTAAATGAGCTGCAAGACTCATTAAAGATTGATCTGCGAATGGTTTATTTAGATGCAGAGGATATATCTTTAGTTTCACGTTATAAAGAAACCAGAAGATCTCATCCTTTAGCAGTTGATGGTTTAGTTTTAACGGGAATTAAAAAAGAGCGAGAGTTGCTTAGACCACTTAAAACGTTTGCACAAGTTTTAATTGATACCTCAGAGTTAACACCAAGACAGCTACGCGAAAGAATTATAAAAGAGTTTAGTGAAGATAGCGGGGATGCTTTATTTCGAATTGAGATGATCAGTTTTGGTTTTAAATACGGCCTTCCAATTGATGCAGATATCGTGATGGATGTGCGTTTTTTGCCAAATCCTTATTATATTCCTAAATTGCGACCATTAAACGGCCAAGATAAAAGAGTTTATGATTATGTGATGAATTTTCCGGAATCAGAGAGTTTTTATCAAAACTTTATGGCTATGTTGCAACCGATTTTGCCAGATTATCAAAAAGAAGGAAAAAGCAATTTAACGATCGCCATCGGCTGTACGGGCGGGCAACATCGCTCAGTTGCTTTTACAGAAAGAGTGACTCAAGATTTAAAGAAAGATGAATTTCATGTCAATACCACTCATCGCGATAAGAATAAAAGAAAAGAAACGGTAAATCGTTCATGAAAAAGCCTAAGAACCTGTTAAGAGGAGAAAAAATGTCCTTTGCATCAGAAGTGAAAAAGGAATTAACGGCACTTGTTGTTCATAAAGAGCATGCACGAGCAGAGCTTTCAGCCTTGATTCGCATGAATGGTTCAATATCACTGCAAGAGCATCAATTTATTTTAAATGTTCAAACGGAAAATCCTTCAATTGCCAGACGTATTTTTTCATTATTAAAAGAAACATATGATGTGCATGCAGAAGTTTTGGTGTGCAAGAAGATGAATTTGAAAAAAAACAATGTCTATATCGTTCGACTTAAGCAAGACACATCTCAAGTGTTAGCTGATTTAGCGATTTTGGATGGTGTGATGTTTACGACCAATGTTGCTGGCGATATAAAAGGTAACGCGCAAAAGATGAAGTCATACTTGCGAGGAGCCTTTTTAGCGGGCGGTTCGGTAAATAATCCAGAAATTAGCCGTTACCATTTAGAAATCCATTCAACTTATGAAGATCATAATCAAGATATTTGTAAGATGATGAACTACTATAGAATGAATGCAAGTGTTCTAGCGCGAAAAAATGGTTATATAAGCTATTTAAAAAATTCAGAGAAGATTACGGATTTTTTAACGTTGATTGGAGCAATAAATGCAAGATTTAAATTTGAAGATGTGCTTATTATGCGCGATTTTCGCAATTGTGTAAATCGTTTACAAAATGCTGAGTTAGCTAATCTTAATAAAACAGTTGATGCAGCGGCGCGTCAGATTGAAAATATTAAGTTAATTGAGCGTGTGCAAGGTTTGAAAAATTTATCTGCGAAGTTAATAGAATTAGCGCAAATGCGTCTTAAGCATCCTGATATAAGTTTAAAAGAACTAGGAGAGATTTTACCTAGTGGTTTAATTTCCAAATCGGGCATTAATCATCGAATGCGAAAATTAAATGAATTGGCTGAAAAGATTAGAAAAGATGCAAAACACGAAAGTAGATTAAGCAATGACAAAAAAGAAAATTTTATTAATTGATGGTAATTCCGTGGCATATCGCGCTTTTTTTGCAATGCATAGTCAATTAGAAAAATTTAAAAATCATCAAGGTCTGCATACAGGAGCAATTTACGCCTTTCATTTGATGCTGGACAATGTATTGGAAAAGATAAAACCAACACATGTTTTAGTAGCTTTTGATGCTGGGAAGAGAACTTTTCGTACTCAAATATATCCTAAATACAAAGCAGGACGTAAAAAAACGCCAAGTGAGTTTTCAGAACAACTGCCGTTTATTCGTCAGCTGCTAGAAGTGCGAGGGATCGGTTGGTATGAACTTCCTAACTATGAGGCAGATGATATCTTAGGAACTTTGGCTAAACAAATGAAAGCTAAAGGTGATTCTCAAATTGTCATCCTCTCCGGTGATCGTGATTTAACGCAGCTTGCAAGTGATCAAGTGAGCGTTGAGATTACGAAAAAAGGTGTAACGGAGATTGAAGAATACACACCAGCGTATATTATGAAAAAATTTGGCCTTACGCCAGAGAAAATTATCGATATGAAAGCGCTGATGGGCGATGCGTCTGATAATATTCCAGGTGTTAGAAAGATCGGTGAAAAGACGGCGTTAAAACTTTTGCATGAATACGGATCGCTTGAGGGCGTTTATAAGAACCTTGAAACAATGAAGGTTTCAAAGATGAAGGATAATTTGGTTAATGATAAAAAGCTTGCTTTTTTATCTAAAGAATTAGCGACCATCAATCAAGATGCTCCGGTTGAAATAATACTTGAAGATACAATTTTAAAAGAGGTTGATCAGGAAAGATTAGTGCAATTTTATAAAGAGATGGATTTTAATAGCTTTTTAACAAAGTATCTGGAAAAAAATGAAACGGTTGAGCTGAGCGACTTAACAAAAATTAATTTTCAAATTGTTGAAGAAATAACAGAAGAGATGCTGCCAAAAGCAGGCGGTACTTTCGTTATTGAGATGCTTAGAGATAATTATCATAGTGAGCAGGTCATTGGCTTTTCTTGGGGGGATCAAGAGCAAATCTATGTTGCTGCTAATGATGCTTTGCTAAAATCTCAGCTACTTAAAAAGTGGTTAGAAAATTTTGCGATTCCTAAAAAAGTTTTTGATAGTAAGGCTGCTTATGTAGCGCTTAATCGCTATGATATCAAGCTTGCTGGCGTAAAGTGTGATTTATTGATTGCGGGATATCTTTTAGATACTAATGAGAAAATTTTAGATGTAGCCAGTGTTGCTCAGCATTATGGTTATGAAAATGTGATGAGTGATGAAGCAGTCTATGGCAAAGGTGCTAAGCTTGCTTTACCTGATACCCAAGCTACCCTTTTTAATCATTTAGCCAGAAAAGTTAAAGCAATTGAAACTGTTGCGCCAATGCTTCAAAAACAACTTGCTGATAAAAATCAGCTGCATTTATTTACCGATATGGAGATGCCCATCTCCTTAATACTAGCTGAAATGGAGATTGCGGGAATCATCGTGCAGGCTGCAACTTTACAAAATATGAAAAGCGAAATCGCGGGGCAACTGCAAAAACTTGAACAAGCGATTTACGAAAAAGCAGGGCTCGTTTTTAATATTAATTCACCCAAACAATTAGGTGCTATTTTATTTGAAAAAATGGGCTATGTTGCAACTAAAAAGACCAAAACTGGATACTCTACAGCTGTGGATGTTCTAGAAAAAATGCGAAGGTTTGCACCAATTGTTGATGATATTCTAAATTATCGCCAATTGAAAAAATTGCAATCTGCTTATATTGAAGGCTTGCTTAAAGTGATTGGTGAAGACCACAAAGTGCACACACGCTATCTGCAAACTTTAACGCAAACAGGACGACTAAGCTCGATTGCTCCCAACTTGCAAAATATTCCGGTGCGCTTTAAATATGGTCGCTTGATTCGTAAAGCATTTGTCCCCAGTCAAAAGGATTTTGTGATTTATTCAAGTGACTATTCGCAGATTGAACTGCGAGTATTGGCGCATATTTCAAAAGATGAACATCTGTGTCAAGCTTTTAGCGCAGGAGCAGATATTCATACCAGTACGGCGATGCGCATTTTTGGAATCGAAAAGGAAAAAGATGTTACGAAAGATTTGCGTAGACGAGCAAAGGCCGTCAATTTTGGTGTGGTTTACGGAATTTCAGATTATGGCTTATCACAAAATTTAGGCATTTATCGTAAAGAAGCCCAAGAATTTATTGATCGCTATTTTGCAAAATATCCTGGTGTAAAGCGTTATATGAAGGAAATTGTCCAAGAAGCAAAGTTAAAAGGATATGTTGAAACACTTTATCATCGCAGACGCTATCTACCAGAGATTAATTCCAAAAATTTTAATTTACGTTCGTTTGCTGAGCGCATGGCGATTAATTCACCAATTCAAGGCAGCGCTGCTGATATTTTAAAACTGGCGATGATTGAAATGGATAAGCAGTTAAAACTTTCAAGTTTAAAGGCAAAAATGCTCTTACAAGTACACGATGAATTAGTTTTTGAAGTGGCAAGTACTGAAGTTGAAATTTTGGATCAATTAGTTAAAAAAGTTATGGAGCATACCGTAGAGTTAAGCGTTCCTTTAGTTGTGGACTCGCATTGGGGAAGTACATGGTTTGAGGCAAAATAAATTTGTCGTGGAGGTTCGTATAAATGCCAGAATTACCAGAAGTAGAAGTTGTTCGTAAGGGACTAGAGCAGCATGTTTTGGGTAAGACGATTAAAAAAGTTGATGTTTTATTTGCAGGGATCGTTAACAGTCCTGAAGTCGCATTATTTTCAAAAAAATTGCAAGGCGAGAAAATTGAAAATATTTTACGGCGCGGGAAATTTTTAATTTTTAAACTTTCCAACTATGACTTGATTTCGCATTTGCGCATGGAAGGGAAATATGAATTTCATAAGCAAAAAGAGGCAACGATAGCTAAACATGCTCATGTAATTTTTACATTTACGGATGATACGCAGCTATGGTACAAAGATACTCGCAAGTTTGGGCGAATGACTTTAATGAAAAAAGATCAAGCTTATTTCTATAAAGGTTTGCAAAAGTTAGGTCCTGAGCCTACCGAAGCTGATTTTTCCTTTCCGATTTTTTGGGGGCAGCTTGCCAATTTAAAAAAACCGATTAAGCCTTTGTTATTAGAGCAAAGATTAGTTGTTGGTTTAGGAAATATTTATGCAGATGAAGTGTTATGGAAAGCACAAATCTATCCAAAACAACCAGGAAATACTTTATTAAGTGAAGAAGCTTCCGTCCTTCATCGGGCAATTATTGAAATTTTAGCGCAAGCAATTGAAAAAGGCGGCACAACGATTCGTAGCTATAAGAATGCCTGGGGTGAAGCAGGGCATTTTCAGTCTGAGCTAAAGGTTTATAAACGAGCGGGAAAACCATGTTTTCGTTGTGAAACAAAAATTGAAAAAATCCAACTTACAGGACGAGGAACACACTATTGTCCAAACTGCCAAAAATTTTATGAAAGAGCAAGCAGGGCAAAAACATGACGTTTGTTCTTGGTTTAACCGGAAGCATTGCTACAGGAAAAAGCAGTGTTGCGCAAATTTTTAAAGAACATAAAATACCTGTTATTGAAGGTGACGCGCTCACTCATTCAGCGCAAGAAAAGGGTGCTGATGGTTTCAAAGCAATCGTTGATGAGTTTGGATCTGAATTTTTAACTGATGACGGTAGCCTTGATCGAAAAAAGCTCGGAAAGCTGGTATTTGCTGATCAAAGTCAACTGCAGCGTTTAGAGCGTGTGCTTGATCCGATCATCCGTTTGAAAATTCAAAAGGAATTAGAGAATTTTAAAAAAAGTCAGGTGCCTTTAGTTGTTGTTGAACTTCCTTTGCTTTTTGAAAAAAACTATGAAGAGATGATGAATCAGATCATGGTAAGTTATCTTCCATATGAACTTGAGTTAAAGCGGCTGATGATGCGTGATAATCTAAAGGAAGAAGAAGCTAAAAAACGAATCAGGCTACAAGAGACAATTGAATTAAAGCGTCTTCGCGCGGATGTTGTCATTTATAATTCGGAAAGCTTTGCAAAAACAAAAAAACAAGTGGAAACATGGTTACACTTTTTAAATAAAGAGTATAAATAATGCCTACTGAATAACTATACAATGACAATTTTTAGACCGAAGAATACTATTTGAAAATTATTTTTAGTTATAGTATCATTCATGTGTTGGTAGATCAAATAACTTGACAAGAGAGAAGGAGATGTGCATGATGTCAACGAGCAACGAGCAACGAGCAACGAGCAACGAGCAACGAGCAACGATTGCATAGATTTTTTGAAAATTAAAGAAAATATTTTTTACCGAGCAAATGCACCTTGAAGGAAGAGGGATTTGGTGGGTT
>JAIRWP010000023.1 GCA_031268845.1 Lactobacillales bacterium
GAAATGAATTTTTGAGCTATTTTTTCGTAGTTTGAGGCAAAAAACGTAGGTTTAGCGGTGCTAAATCGAGGCTTTTTAACGAAAAAATACGGAAAAATAGCCAAAATTATTCATCACTCCGAGATCGTTAACACGTTCTTATAAGAGTCGTAGTTTTTTAAGTCAAAGATTGTAAGAGCCTCGTATAATAATTTTTTGTGATACAATAAAGCGAATTATAGGCAGAAGGCGAGTGTTTATAAGTGACGCAAAAGTTAAGATATAAAGCCATTGTTGATGGTGTTTGCTATATAATTATTAGTTCAGAGACAAAAGAGCATTTAAATATGGTGACACAAATTGCTGATGAACAATTTTGTACATTAAAACAGAAAGTTAAAGGTGCTAGCGGAGAGCAGACAGCGATTTTATTAGCAATTAATGCCATAAATGATCAACTAAAAAAGCAGGCAAGTAACATTATCTTGATAAAGAAAAATGAAGGATTGAAAAATCAACTATTAGCAGCGCAAAAACAAATAACTTCACTGGAAATGGAGCTTGAGCTGGTAAATCAAAAAGCGAAAGAACGCATCATAGAAAAACAGTTAGAACCTGTTAACGATCTCTAGTGAAATGAATCCCGCTATGCAAATTGTTTCAAGCTTTGCTTGGTTTGTAAGCTGTGTAACGGGATCATTCATCGCTTCGAGACAAGTTAACAGGTTCTTAGAAAATGAGCAAGCTGCGCAAATGAATTTGGAACTTGAGAAGGCGAGAGAGTAAAAAAAACAAGTTTTAAGCGTGAGGATGTAATGGTTTCAGTTATTTTGATTATATTATTTATCTGGGGATTTTATGTCGGTTTTCGTCGAGGGTTTATTTTGCAACTTGTATATACAGCAGGCTGCATAATTTCTTACATTGCTGCTTCAACTTATTATCGACATTTAGCTAATTTTTTAGAACTATTTGTGCCGTTTCCATCGGCAAATTCTGGAACAAAAATGAAATTTTTTTCAGAGGCGCAAACACTTGATTTAGATAATTTTTTTATTGCCGGAGTTGCCTTTTTTCTGATTTATTCAGTTTGTTATTTTTTATTTCGTTTGTTGGCAATTTTTGCTTATGGTTTGCGTTTAATTCCTTTTTTTGGAGGAATTAATAAGATCTTAGGTGGTTTGGGTGGTCTTACTTCAGTTTTTTTAACAGCATTTATGATTTTAAAATTATTAACGATTCTTCCAGTAAATTCTCTGCAATCAATGCTCTACAAGGATGTTTTAGTACAGGCAATGATGGAGCGAATTCCGTTTTTTTCGCAAAATTTACAAAATCTATGGGTGGATAAATTGTGAATAGTAAAATTTTAGAAGTTTTAGAGTTTAATGAAATTCGAAATCAATTGTTGCAGCAGATATTGACAGTAAGTGGAGCAGAAAAAGTAAAGGCGCTTTCACCAGTGTCTGACGTTGAAAAAATTAGCATTTGGTTGCAGGAGACCAAAGAGGGTTTAGATATTGAGCGTTTGCATGGCGGCTTTCCTTTGACAAAAATTGAAGATATGAAACTTTTGATTAAACGTTTAGAAATCGGTGCTAATCTAAATGGTGTGGAGTTAGCGCAAATTAGCCAACTGTTAAGGTCAACAAGTGAGATTATGCGTTTTATTAATGATCTAGAAGCAGAGGATTTCGCATTTACTAGACTTTTTTATTGGCGAGAGAAGCTGACTGCTTTTTCTGAGATTAGTCAAAAACTGCGTACTAGCATTGCAAATGATGGCTCGGTAAATGATGAAGCTTCCTCTGAGTTGCAAAGGATTCGTCAAGGAATTTCTCGGAGCAAAGAAAAGATTCAAAGTGAATTAAGTCGAGTGATTCATAGCAGTTTGGCGAAGTATTTAAGTGATACCTTAATTACTATTCGTAATGATCGTTATGTTTTGCCAGTGAAGCAAAAGTATCGCAAAGTTTTTGGCGGCGTTGTGCATGATCAGTCAGCTACAGGACAAACGCTTTATATTGAACCAAAGCAAGTGGTCGAGCTAAATAATTATCTGCGTCAATATCAAGCTCAAGAGCGTTTAGAAATCGAGCGCATTTTAGCTGAATTATCAGCGTTACTTTATCCTTATACCAAGGAAATTTTGCAAAATGACTTTGTTTTAGGTCAGCTAGACTTTATCCAAGCCAAGGCACGATTAGCCAAAATACAAAAAAGTGTAATTCCAAGTATCTCAGTAGGAAATAAAGTGAATTTGCGCCAAGCGCGTCATCCTTTGATCAATCAAGCTATGATTGTTCCTAATGATTTGATGATTGGCGATGATTATCAAACGTTAGTAATTACCGGTCCTAATACGGGTGGGAAGACGATTACACTGAAAACTTTTGGTTTGTTGCAAATTATGGCTCAAAGTGGTTTGGCTATTCCTGTGGCAGAAGACAGCACAGTGGGGATTTTTACTGAAGTTTTGGCGGATATTGGCGATGAACAGTCAATCGAGCAAAATTTATCTACTTTTTCTAGCCATATGACAAATATTGTGGCGATTTTAGAAGTCATTGATGATAAGAGCTTAGTGTTGTTCGATGAGCTGGGAGCAGGAACGGATCCGCAAGAAGGCTCAGCATTAGCGATCGCTATTTTAGATGCGGTACGAACTAAAGGCAGTTATGTTATGGCGACGACGCATTATCCAGAGTTAAAAGCGTATGGATATAATCGCGCACGGACAATTAATGCCAGCATGGAGTTTGATGTGAAGACGCTTAGTCCAACTTATCGCTTGTTGATTGGCGTTCCCGGAAGATCCAATGCTTTTGAGATTTCTAAGCGTTTAGGCTTAGATGAAAAGGTTATCACTGAAGCTCGTAGTTTGCTTGATACAGAGTCGCAAAAAATAGATAAAATGGTTTTAGATCTGGAACAGCAACGAAAAATGGTGGAGGCAGATTACTTATCATTGCATAAAAATTTAGAAAAATCAGAAAAGCTATTGCTTGATTTACAAGAAGGTTATCAAGAGTTTTTGGTTAAACGAGAAAAAGAGTTGCAAAAGGCTTATAATAAAGCTAGTGAAATGATAAAAGAAGCAGAGAATAAGTCTGAGCAGATTATTCAAGAAATTCGTGATATGCAAAAAAGAGCTAGCCACTCTACAGTAAAAGAGCATGAGCTGATTGCTGCTAAATCTCAGTTAAGTAATTTAAAACACGAAGAATTACTAGCAAAAAATAAAATCTTACAAAAAGCTAAGAAAGCTAAAAATTTTAAAGTCGGCGATGAAGTTGTTGTTACAACTTACGGGCAACGTGGGATATTAGTAGAAAAATTATCAGCGAAAGAATGGGTAGTTCAAGTAGGAATTTTAAAGATGACAGTTAGTTTTGAGCATTTAGTTCCTGCCAAGTCTGAAAAGCCGAAAAAGAAAAAAACGGTTCAGGTAAAACCTTCTGTGCGCAGTAGTGGTCAAGGTTTTGCTTATTCGGTAAGTTCGCAACTTGATGTGCGTGGAGAACGTTATGAAGATGCTTTGATTGCGGTGGATCGTTATTTGGATCAAGCGCTGCTAGCTTCGCTTTCGCAGGTTACAATTGTTCATGGCAAGGGAACAGGTGCTTTGCGCGATGGAGTAACCAAAATGTTGCGCTCTGACTCGCGTGTTAAAAGCTTTAGTTTTGCTCCGGGAAATGCTGGAGGCGTTGGGGCAACAATCGTCAGATTTGAGTAAATTTTTTTGTTTGTAGGTTAAAGGATAATTTAGAGGTGAAATAATGAATGAATTATTTACAGCTCGAGCTCGAGCTGCGCTGAGAATTGCACAAAATGAAGCAAAGCGCTTTAAACATCACTCTGTTGGTAGTGAGCATTTGTTGTTTGCCCTTGTTTCAGAGCCTGATGGTCTTGCAGGAAAAACACTACGCTTAGCAGGCGCAAATGAAGATGATATTCGTGAAGAGATTGAAACTTTAACAGGCTATGGAAAGATTCGAAAGTATTCAAAAGAAAGCGTACTTCCATACTCTCCGCGAACTAAGCAAGTTTTAGAAGTTGCCAATGATGAAGCGCAGCATTTTGGTTCAGATTTAATAGGAACAGAACATTTATTATTAAGTTTATTGAAAGATCAAGATATTTTAGCGGTTCGAATTTTAATAAATATTGGAGTAAATCTTTCAAAACTACGGATGTTGTTATTAAACCGTATTGATAATGGAATAGATGACAGTGAAGATGAGGATGATATCTTTTCACCACCACTTTTAGGAGTGCTTAATTCTCCTATTCATGGAAGAAGCAATCGCAGAAAGCGTGAGTTTTCGCGTATTATAAACGGGACGCCAACTTTAGATAGTATAGCGCGTGATTTGACTGCAATGGCGCGTAAAAAAAAGTTGGACCCAGTAGTTGGGCGTGATTTAGAAATTCGTCGTGTTTTGCAAATACTAAGTCGTAGAACGAAAAATAATCCTGTTTTAGTTGGCGATCCTGGTGTTGGAAAAACAGCAATTGCAGAAGGGTTAGCTCAAATGATTGTTTCAGGGAATGTTCCTGAAAATATTGTAGATAAACGCTTAATGATTCTTGATATGGGCTCAGTTGTCGCTGGAACCAAGTATCGTGGAGAGTTTGAAGAGCGTTTAAGAAAAATCGTGGATGAAATTTATCATGATGGCAATATCATTTTATTTATTGATGAATTACATACTTTGATTGGTGCCGGTGGAGCAGAAGGGGCAATTGACGCTTCAAATATTTTAAAACCAGCTTTAGCACGAGGTGAGCTGCAAACAATTGGGGCAACAACTTTAGATGAATATCAAAAGTACATTGAAAGAGATTCGGCGCTTGAACGTAGATTTGCGCGTGTTTTGGTAGATGAACCAACCGAAGAGAAAACAGTAGAAATTTTGCAGGGATTGCGTTCAAATTATGAAAAGTATCATAAAGTTAATATTACAGATGAAGCTTTGCAAGCAGCTATTTCATTTTCTGTTCGCTATATTAATGGCCGTCAACTGCCGGATAAAGCGATTGATATAATGGATGAAGCAGCAGCTAAAGTGCGTTTAGATAACTTGCCCTCTTCTAAACGTTTGCTTAAGTTGCGAGAAGAGATTGAAAAGTACAAAGAATTAAAAGAAAATGCTATCTCTGATGGAGCGTTTTCGTTAGCTTCAAAGTATCGCAAAAAAGAAAAAAAAGCGGTTGTTGAGTTGCAAAGAATAGAAGACAAAGGACGTTTTAGAAGACGTCGTAAGTTATATGTTTTAGAAAAAGATATAGCATCAGTAGTTTCTGAATGGACAGGTGTTCCGCTAAATCAATTGACAAAGAAAGAGACAGATAAATTACTTAATTTAGAAAAAATTTTGCATAAGCGTGTGGTTGGTCAAGAAAAAGCGGTTGTTGCTATCTCTCGAGCAATAAGACGAGCTCGTTCAGGATTGAAGGACCCTATGCGCCCAATTGGATCATTTATGTTTTTGGGACCAACAGGAGTTGGGAAAACAGAGCTTGCTAGAGCTTTAGCAGAGGCTATTTTTGGCAGTGAAGAGGCAATGATTCGTGTTGATATGAGCGAATTTATGGAAAAATATAGTACATCGCGCTTGATTGGAGCACCTCCTGGTTATGTTGGCTATGATGAAGGTGGACAGTTAACCGAACAAGTACGAAAGATGCCTTATTCAGTAATTTTATTGGATGAGGTTGAAAAAGCGCACTTAGATGTGTTTAATCTTTTGTTGCAGGTGTTTGACGAGGGTTATTTAACAGATTCTAAAGGACGAAAAGTGGATTTTCGCAATACGATTGTCATTATGACTTCAAATATTGGAGCTACAACATTGCGTGAAGAAAAGCTTGTTGGTTTTAATGTTAACGATTCAGTGCAAGATTATTCACGGATGGAAAAAACAATTTTAGATGAATTAAAAAAGACATTTCATCCTGAATTTTTAAATCGTATTGATGAAAACGTCGTTTTCAGTTCTTTAGAAAAAGACGAGATCAATGAAATTGTGAAAATTATGAGTAAAAAGATTATTAAACGTTTAAAAGATCAAGGCATTAGTCTGAGGATTACATCGGCAGCGATTGAGGTTATTGGTAAAGTTGGTTTTGATCCAGAATATGGTGCTAGACCCATTCGTCGTGCATTGCAAAGAGAAGTTGAAGACCGTTTAAGTGAAGCATTGTTATCTGGACAGTTTACTTTTGGAGATCAAGTAACTATTGGTGCCAAAAAAGGTGAAATTACGTTAAATATTAAAAAGTTGGAATTACTTGAAGAACACTCATCTGAAATGACAACGGTATAAAACGTGTTAACTTATCTTTATAATGGCGAAATTTCTAGCACTTCTTTTTTAAAAGACCTGCTTGATTACAATTTGATAAACGCAGTTCATCCATAGATAGATCGTTAACACGTTCTAAGAATATTTTTAAAAACTAAATCCGTGTACTTTTTACAATCATTTACACGGGCTTTTTAGTACGCTTTGCACGGAGGGGAATGAAGGAAATTTCCTTTTCACTCCACCTGTTTCAATGCTTCATTGTAGTAAGTTCTTAACTTATCAACTAATTCAAAACATTCGTTAATGGTAAAAACAGCCAGCGCGGAATCCATCATCCTTAAGCCTATTTCTTTTTTACCACTCAGTAAAAAGTAATACCCTTTCATAAATTTAAAAAGAAATCTTAAATGTATATTTTCTTCATTTCTTTGCGTGGCCAATACGGCTTCTATTTCACTGAAAAGCTCAGCTGCATATGCCAAATCATTTTCTCTTAGACATCTGTAAGAAACATTTATTAACAATATTAAAAAATTTTGCTTATTTTTATTTTCAAAGCAAAGCGCCTCTTTTTGTTCAAAGATTCTCCGCACTGTTTGTTTCATGATCTTAAAGGGTAATACATCGGATAAATTCACAAATATCATAAGATCATTGCCACTCCAGTAACTTAAAATAAAAAAATATTCCGCAACTTTTTCCACCATTTTTGGTGGAATTGCAAACTCTGGATCCATATCATTAATTAGTGCAGCTACTGATAAAAGATGAGCATGGTCAGCATTATCTAAACCTTTTTCTGCGACTCTAGTTTGATAAAGTTCTTTTAAAGAAATAACATTTTTAGTGAAATAAAAATTTAATGATTTTTTCATAAATTCTTGATTAGGACTTAATTGATAATCAAAAACTTTTAAAGCGATTTCATCCAAAGAAAGACCTAGCGATGAAGACAAATCCATAAAAAAGATAAAGTTCATGCGCTGTTTACCATCTTCAATAGCGTAATATGTACGTCTATCGCATATCCCGTCCACAAGTGAGTCAACTTTACATCGCTGTTCTTTCCGGCGATTTTTAAAAAATTCTCCCATTATTTCTTCAATTAGCATTTTACTTCGTCCTTTCTTTAAGAAATTATTGTTTTTTATATTTACAACGATAACAAAATCTTTTCTGAATAACAAGTCTTTATTAAGTGGCCATTTAGAAAAGATCGTGAAAAATGATTCACAAAAACTTTATTAAAAGCAATTTTTTGGTAGAAATTGATAAAATAAGATTGTAAATAGTGAAATAAATTAGTCATTTTAATAATAAGGTATAAAAATTAGATATAATATGTTTTATTTTTAAGGAGGAAAAATTATGAAAAAGTTTATAACTAAACATTATGGTTTAATCATCTCTTTGATAGCTTTAGTTCCACTTATTCCACCTATGATTCAACATTAACAACCTGATTTAATCATCATTAATTTATTTACTTATTCCATCTACTATTTTACATTAAAAATCAAAATTAGTTAGTGAAATTTAAGCGACATCTTTTCCACAAAACAAACAAATTATTATCACTTCTCCTCAATAATGTGAAAATAACCCCTCTTTTAAAAAAACTACGTGTGCTGTGGGAAATCAGTTGTAGTAAAAAATCTGTGTACATGGGAAGCAAAGTACACAGATTTTTGGTGTGATTGAAAA
>JAIRWP010000034.1 GCA_031268845.1 Lactobacillales bacterium
ATTGCTAATTGCAATTATCACACGAACACTCATTAGCAAGGGGTGAAAAATGGGATATTTAAAATTTTTGAGACATTTTTACGCGTCAACTTTTAAGACATTTTCATGTTTCAATGACAAAATGAATTTTTTTCATTGAAAAACCCTTTTATAAAAATAAAAAGTAAGTTAAAATTAACGTTGATTCTGCTGTGTATGATTAATTAAATTAATAAGCTCAAAGGAGATAAAAAATATGTTATTCTTGCTATTTTTAGGATTTATTATAATTTTTTTACTATTTGCTGTTCTTTCAACAGTTTTTGTTGTAAATCAACAAACTGTTTATATTGTTGAACGATTGGGAAAATTTTTAAAGATAACCAATGCTGGGATTCATGTGCGATTTCCTTTTGGAATTGATCGGATCGCAGCCAAAATTAATTTACGTGTTCGTCAAAGTGAGTTAATTATTGAAACCAAAACCCAAGATAATGTTTTTGTAAAAATGGCTTTAGCAGTGCAATTTAAAGTCGATCCAAATAATATTTCCGCTTCGTCTTATGAATTATTTTCACCATTAGATCAAATCAAATCTTATGTTGAAGATGCGATTCGTTCAAGCTTGCCCAAATATACACTTGACGCCGCATATGAGAAAAAAGATGAAATCGCACTTGACGTTTATAATGTCGTGGGCGCTGAAATGAAAGAATACGGATATATTGTGATTAAAACGTTAATTACCTCAATTGAGCCTGACGCTAAGGTGAAGGATTCAATGAATGAGATTAACGCTGCACAAAGAACAAGAGCAGCAGCGCAGGAGTTGGCAGAAGCGGACCGAATTAAAGTTGTCACTGCCGCTAAAGCCGAATCAGAAAAGGATCGCCTGCATGGTGTGGGACTAGCTGATCAACGTAAGGCAATTGTTGACGGCTTGACTACTTCATTTACTGAACTTAAAAAGTCCGGACTAAACGAAAAAGAAGTAATGTCAATCTTATTAACTAATCAGTATCTTGATATATTAAATGCTTTTGCTAAAAATGGAAACCATGCAATTTTCTTACCGGCAGGAGCAAGTGGCGCAGAAGATATTCGCACACAAATTTTAAGTGCGCTAGAAGCCAATAATAATGAAAAAAAATCATGAGTAAGCAAACATTGATAAAACCTGAGGTGCTAGCACCAGCAGGAGAGCTAGAAAAATTAAAAGTGGCAATTAGATATGGCGCGGATGCTGTTTATATTGGCGGTAATGCTTATAGTTTACGCACTCGTGCTGGTAATTTTACTTATGAAGAGATAAAAGAAGCTGTACGTTTTGCTCGTCTTTATCAAGCAAAAGTTTACGTTGCTGCTAATATGGTGATGCACGTCAGCGATGAAGTAGGAGCTGGAGAATTTTTTTGCAAAATACGCGATATGGGTATTTCTGCTGTAATTATTTCTGATCCTGGATTAGTGGAAATTTGTTTAAATGAAGCGCCAGGTTTACCGGTTCATCTTTCAACACAAGCAAGTGCTGTTAATGCAGAGACTTTAGAATTTTGGAAAAACGAAGGTTTAGAGCGTGTTGTGTTAGCACGGGAACTTTCGCTAGAAGAGATAAAAAAAATTCGTCAAAAGACAGATATTCAGATTGAAGTCTTTGTGCATGGTGCGATGTGCATTGCTTATTCAGGACGTTGTGTTTTATCTAATCATATGAGTCTGCGAGATGCTAATCGCGGAGGCTGCTCACAGTCATGTCGTTGGAAATATGATTTGCAAACAATTGAGGGTGTATCTGAGAAATTTTCGATGAGTTCAGTGGACTTATCGATGATTGAACATCTGCCTGATTTAATTGAAGCCGGTGTTAATTCGTTGAAGATTGAAGGGCGTATGAAATCAGTTCATTATGTTTCAACAGTTGCTAATGTCTACAAAAAAGCAGTCAATACCTATTTATCTGACCCTACGCATTATCAATTAAAGCAAGAATGGGTTGATGAGTTGTGGAAAGTAGCCCAGCGAGAGCTTGCTACTGGTTTTTATTATGGTACACCTTCAGAGTGCGAGCAATTATTTGGTGCACGTCGGCGAATTCCTCAGTATAAATTTGTTGGAGAAGTCATTTCTTACGATGAAGCAAAATGTTTGGTTACAATTCGTCAGCGTAATGTGATTACTAAAGGCGATGAACTAGAGTTTTATGGACCAAACTTTATTCATGTAAAATCGATAGTTAAAGAGATGTGGAATGAAGATGGAGTTTTGATTGAGCGTGCGCCTAATCCGATGGAGTTGATTACAATGTCACTTAATGTCAAAGTTAAACCAGGGGATATGATTAGGCGTAAAGCTGAAGGTTTGATTAATCTATATCAAGAAGACAATTTACAAGTAAAGCGTGTGTAAAACCAAGGAGATCGTATGTATTTTACAGAGTTAACGTGAGATGATGAGATTTTGTTAAAGCGCTTTAATTGTAGACAACATGTAATCTTTTGTTTGCTTTCGCTATTTATCTACTAGAAGGTCGCAATGAGACTGATAAATCGACGCTATTGGAAATTATTGCTGGATTAAAGCAGCCAACCGAAGGAACGGTCGATAAAATTTCGAAATAAGATTCTGTTTTTAATTTCAGTTGGTGTTGGCTCAGCGGATTTATCTATTTTTCTTAGAGCCTGTTAACAATCGATGTATTTTGCATCTTTACGATCATAAGAGCCAAAAATATCCTTTTTTTCCTGATATTTTTTCAAAATATAATAAATCTAGGGGCGATAAATGTTTCCAGAACAGCAGATAATAATATCAATATAAACGTTGCACTAATCACCCAAAAAATTATCTTTAAAAGCTTTAATAGCACTTTTTTGTTAACTTCTTTTTTCAAAATTAAAAAAGTTATTGATAATAAGAAAAAAGGAAAAATACTAGCGGTCAAAATCACCGTTGACAACTCAAAAATTCCATGAATCCAAAAAAATGAAAGAGAAGAAAGTAAACTGTTCGTACTAGTTGCTATTCCACCAATTGAAATACCTACAACAAAAAAGTGAATAAATACAAAATAAAACGAATATATACCAAAACTTAAAAAAGAATAAATGATACTACGAACATGAATATTTAAATTTGTTAAAAAAATTACAAAAAATTTAGGATGTAGATTCGAGTTAGGATGAGTAGGTTTTGATAAAAGATAACCAAAGATCAAAGAAAAAACACCAATTATGAAAAAAGAAATAAGAATATATTTTAAAAATTTTCCCATTAACTCTACCATACTAAATGTGCTCCATCATTATTATCATTCACTAACATAGCAGTTTGATCAGCTAAATTTTCAATCCTATCTTCTTTAGAATGAGTCGCATAAATTGTTATCATCTTTTCATTTTTTGATCTTGATTGTAAAATTTCAATTAATGCATTTTTAGAATTTTCATCTAAATTTACAAAAGGTTCATCAAGTAATAAAAGCTTTGGTTTTACTAACAAAGCTAAGACAATGTTGAGTTTTTGTTTCGTTCCAAGGGACATATCTTTGGTAAATAATTTTAAATATTTCAAAAGTTTTGACTCAGAAATAAAGCAAGATAAATCCTCTGTGAGATTTAAATTGACAGGAAGCATTTTTTGCACAAATTTAATCATTTCTTCACCTGTTAAAAAATCATAAAGGAATAATTTATTCCCAACATAAGAAATCATTGATAAATATTTTTGATAATTTTGCTTGATAGAGACATTGTTAAAAATAATTTCTCCTTCAAAAAAACTTAAACCACTGATTATCGATAGAAAAGTAGTTTTTCCAATTCCATTTGGACCAATAATTCTAGTAATCGTTGCAGGCTTAAATGTCGCATCTAAGATATTTAAAGTATTACTATCATAATCTTCGTATTTTTTAATTAATTTATTTATTTTTAACATCAATAACCATTCCTTTAATGTAAGTATAAATAATTATAAAAAGAAAATAAAAAATGGGAAAAAGAAAAGCTAAAAAAGTCATCTTAAATTTAAAATAATAATAAAAAACGCAATTATTTAATAAAATAGCACTATTAACTACTAATAAATCTTCAATTTGTGCAATAGCATTAATAATTGTTAAACAATAATTTTGATGAATTTCTTCAAAAGAATAATTAATCATTGCCGTTTTTTGAATCATATTTAGTCTTACAATAAAGAACATGGTTGTTAAACATAAAATAGAAAAAAATAATGCCTGCAAAAATGGTTTAAGAAAATAAATAGGAGATATAAACATAACGGTAGGTAGTAAAGCATTTCTAAAGATAACCAAAGAAAATTGTTTAATAAAGTAATTCCGTTTACGAAAACGCTTCATATAATAATAATTTGCTTCTTCTGATAAAGAAAAAAAACCACTCTCATCTATATTTAATTTTATAAAAATGAAATATAACGAGGGAATAATGGAATAGTAATAAAGAATAAAGGTATCATTAAATGATAAAATATAATTTTTGAAAAAATAAAAAAAAGAAAACAGAAACAAAGATAAGTAAAAGACAGGGCTTATTAGCTTTTTTTTATTTTTTTGAATCATTCTATGTAAAGCAAGACCAAAAATATTTTTCCAAGATTTATCTGCGTAATTATCCACTTTAATTTTTAAAAAATGATGAGAATTTCTTATAAATGATTGCATTAAGTGATATTTTTTTAATAATAGTCCAAACTGTAGGAAAAAATCAAAAATAGTAAATAAAACTCCAAGTGAGGCATATAATAAATCTTTACTAATTGCTAAAACTAGGATCCAATTTAGAATATAGATGATGTAGCTTGAAAAAGTATGCTGAAAGATCAATGTAAAATAAAGCTTTCTTCTGTCTTTGGCCAATTGATAAGGAAGGATTCGAGAAAGTAGAAATTCTACCTCTTGAGCGTCAATCTCTTCGCTAATTAACCAGTAATTACCAAATCCCAAAACAACAACATAACTAGCCAATATTATAAAAAAAGAAATTTTAGAAATTACACAAACGAGAATAATAAAGCTAATAATAACAGGAAAAATTTTTTTTAAGACAAGGTGAAAAAAGTACAAAAAATTGATTATTTTCCCATGATCTTGTGGATGTAAATGAAATAAAATAGGTTTAAAAATTTTTTTTAAAGAATAATAAACCATTCTCTTTTGCAAAAGAGCTTTCATAACCCAAAAATTAATAACAAATCACCCCAAAAAACGACGAATAAGCCGAATAATTGTAAAAATAGTAAGAATAATGGCAATAATATGTAAGATCCATGATGAAATTTTAGAAAGAATTTTGGCTTTCATTTCTTTTTTCATTTTAAACCTCTTAATGTAAATAAATTAACCAAAAATAAAAGCATCCCAATAATAATTAACGAAAATTCTATGAAAAGCAGCTTTTTTATAGTTTCTTTTTGACTTAAATAAGCCACTAAAATAGCACCTATAATAAGCCATGAAACAGGCAAAGAGCCAATTATTGCTCCTTGTTTTATTTTTGTTATCTTTGTTAAAGAAAAAATGATAGTGTTTAAAAAAGTAGTAATAATATTGCCGATCAATACCATCGTAAGTGTGCATTTTAAACTTAATTTAATCTTAGTTGCTACACTAACTACTAAAGATATGACTATGCTTTGAAAAATATTAGATACCAAAACAATAATAACTTGTAAAATATCAATAAGGATCACGGTAACACGTTCATTAAAGACATCTTTAAAACGAGGAATTTTTCTAAAATATTCTAAAACATTAAATTGTTTTATTAAACTATTAATATAAATGACATAAATAAATATAAGTATAATGAATAAAAAAAAATTTATATATCTCTTCAACATGCCGTCTACTCCAAATTTTTAATTATCGAATGCTTGATATCTTGTGCAGGTAAGTATTTAAATAGGTAGAGTGACTTCGGAAACTCTTACAGCTTTAATGCATAATGATTTTAGAGTTTCCGAAATGACTCTTAGACAATTTAATAATATATTATTTTGCTATAGCCACACGTTTACCATATTTTTTCAAAATCCATTTAATCGTTGCCTTTTCTCCTATAATAATTCCTGCTGCGATAGCACCAACTCCTGTTAATGATAAAATCATAGAAACGGTAGATAGAACATCCAAATAATCCAAAACTCTAGATGCCACTTCCGCACCACAACCAGTTAATTCACACACTAATAAAGTTTCTAAAAAACTTCCTTTCATAACATACAACCTCCATTTTAAAAGAATTAAATCTTCTAAATACATTAACTTGTTCCAAAACTTTTTTTACAGATTTAATGAATCGCAACACAAATAACCCACCAAACTCCCTTTTTGTCAAGGTGCGTTTGCTTGGTTAAAAGAACATTCTCTATTAATAATTATTATATATGCTGGTTTGTGGTTTGTGGTTTGTGGTTTGTGGTCATTATGCACATCCTCTTTCCCATTTGTCAAATTATTTGATCTATCGACATTGCAACAATATCATAACTAAAAATAATTTTCAAACAAAAGCATATATCTCTATATACCAAACTGTACCAAAGTCTCACTTCATTGACTTTGGTACAGGTGAAAGATTGTTAACTCGCAAATGATTAAAAATTTTGGGACATTTTCAATGAGCATCTATCAAGACATTATCACTAAGCAATGACACAATGAAATTTTATAGTTGAAAAAGCCTTTTATAAAATATAGAAGGTAAGTTAGAATTATCGTTGAGCCTGATGAGTGTGGTAGGCTAACTAAGTAAATTAAAAGGAGCTAAAATTATATTATTCTTGCTAGTTTTAGGATTTATTGTAATCTATATCAAGAAGACAATTTACAAGTAAAGCGTGTGTAAAACCAAGGAGATCGTATGTATTTTACAGAGTTAACGGAGGAAGAGTTTGAAAATCATGCTCAAAAATGCGCCTTGGCAAATTATTTGCAAACACCTGAGATGAAGCGTTTGCGCGAAAAACGCGGCTGGCAAACTACTTATGTGGGGCTTAAAGATCAGCAAACAGTGGTAGCTAGTGCATTGTTATCTTCAATACCGATTCGTTTTGGATGCTTTTTTGATATTGACGGTGGCTTTTTAGCTGATTTTGCAAATGAAGAAGTAATTCGTCAGTTTACCGAAAATTTGCGTAACTATGTCAAAAAACGCAAAGGAATATATTTAATAATCCGTCCCAAAATTGTATATCAAAAACGCGATCATAAGGGAAAAACACTAGAAAAGCCAAATGATGCAGTTCTAAGATTACTTACAAATCTTGGCTATCAGCATGAAGGTTTTAAAGCCGGTTTTGCTAATGAAACTCCACGATTTATTTTTGTTAAAGATTTAACCGATCTAAATGAAGCAACACTTAGAGCCTCCTATCAAAAAGATGCGCTCTACTCAGTAAAGAAAACAATACAGTTTGGTATTGCTGTACGTGAGTTAAGCTATGATGAGCTACCTGATTTTAAACGCTTAACACAGCATACAGCAACGCGACGTAAATTTTGTGATAAATCCTTGGAGTATTATCAGGCGGTTTACCAAACTTTTGGGGAAAAAGCTAAATTTATGGTAGCGCAGATTAATTTTCAAACATATATTGATAATTTGCATAAACGTGCTGAAGAGTTAAAAAGACGCTTAGCATCAATAGCAGAACACTTGAAAAATAAACCACACTCCAAAAAAATGTTAAATCAACAGCGAGAATTTTCTAGTCAGTTGCAAACACATGAAAAAAGAATTAAAGAAGCTGAAATTTTTTTGCAAAAAGCAGGTGGAGGGGATGTTTTACTAGCAGGGGCATTATTTATTATCGAACAACATGAGGTTGTCTATTTATTTAGTGGGACATATGAGCAATATAAAAATTTTTATGCTCCATTTTTAATCCAAGATGAAATGTTACATTTTGCCATAAAGCATAATATCTCTCGATATAATTTTTATGGCATCGATGGAACTTTTGATGGGCAGGATGGCATACTAAAATTTAAGCAAGCTTTTTCTGGTTTTATTGAAGAAGAAATTGGCGCTTTTAACTTGATTATCAAGCCAGTTAAATATAGAGTATATATGTTTTTGCATAATATTTTAGATAAGTTAAAAAGCTAGTTAGATTAAACCTGCCATAACTTGAGCTTTGAGTAATTCTAAACGACGAACACTGCGCGGCAAAAAACATCTAATTTCATCTTCATTATATCCAATTTGCAAATGAGTTTTATTAACGATTAATGGTCTACGAATAAGCGCAGGGTTGATAACTAAAAATTCAAGTAATTGTTTTAAACTGAGTGTTTCTAAATTAATATCTAAAAGGGCAAATGCTTTAGAACGTGTAGAAATTAGATCATCGGTACCGTTTTCAGTCATGGCCAAAATATCACGAAGTTCGACAGTATTAAGTGGATTAGTCATAATATTTCTCTCTTCAAAGGTAATATCATGTTTGGTTAGCCATGCACGTGCTTTACGACAAGAAGTACAACTTGGTGAAGTAAACAATTTTAACATTATAGGTTCTCCTTTCAGTTGCTAATTTAGATATAATTTATTTTAAAGAAAACAGAAAAATTATACTACATGTTTAATATTAGAATTTCATCAATATGAAATTTTTCCAAAAAATAAAAATAACTTTATTTTTTTTTAATGTTTTACATGAATTGATTTTAACACAAAGAAAGCGTTTTTTGAAAATATTTTATCTTTTTATAAACTAAGAAATAAATTAATTTTAAATTAACTAAACAAGCAATTTAAAAAGCAAGATTTTTCACACACGTTCCATAAGAAAGGGGCTTTAAGAACGCTTAAAACCTGTTCTGACAGCAATTTTTATTACGTTCTTTTATGGTAGGATGGTAGAACAAAAAAGAAAAACGAGAGCTTCTAAAAGTAAAGAAACACAAAAAAGTAAAATGGTGCAAGGCGTGTTTTGGTTATCTGCAGGCAATATTATCTCGCGCATACTTGGTGCTATTTATGTAATTCCTTGGTATGCGTGGATGGGAAAAAATGCACAGGTGGCCAACGGTTTATTTGGTATGGGCTACAACGTCTATGCTTTATTTTTACTAATTTCTACTTCAGGAATTCCTGCAGTTATTGCTAAACAAATTGCTCATTATAATTCATTAGGAAAGTTTGAAATGAGTGATCGCATCTTTAAAAGTGCGATAAAAACGATGTTAATCTTTGGTGTTGTTTGTGCGAGCTTTATGTTTTTTGGCGCCTCTGTTTTAGCTAATTTAACTGGCGGGGGTCAAGAACTGATCCCTGTAATGAAATCCTTAGCTGCGGCGATTTTACTTTTTCCTGTAATGAGCGTAATCCGCGGCTACTTTCAAGCTCATAATAATATGATGCCTTATGCTTTATCGCAAATAGTTGAACAAATTGCCCGCGTATTTTGGATGTTGCTAACGGTTTTTATCATTATGAAAGTGCAGCAAGGTGATTATGTACAAGCAGTGGTTCAATCAACTTTTGCCGCTTTTATTGGCATGCTTGGTAGCATGGCAGTTTTGTTATGGTTTATGAAAAATTACAAGGTAAATTTTAAGAAAGAGCATGACCAATCACTTAAAAAAGTGAAAAGTCACAGTTTGGTTATAGCCATTGTTAAAGAGTCGATCCCTTTTGTTATTTCGGGCTCAGGGATTCAAATTTTAAAATTAATTGACACTTGGACGTTTATTCGAATGATGAAAGCTGTTACCCATGATTCCACCAGACACTTAAAAGCATTGTTTAGTTTATTGAGCACCAATCCAGATAAGTTAACGATGATTACGATTGGTATAGCAATAGCGATTTCTTTAACAGGTTTACCTTTGATTACAGAAAATCATACTTTAAAAAATTTTCGTAAGCTAGCAACACTAGTCAGCAATAATTTTCAATTATTTTTATTTATTATGTTGCCTACAACTTTAGGTATGGTGATTTTGGCGCATCCTTTAAATACTATTTTTTATGGCGGCAAAGATGCATTAGGAGTATCGCTTTTAGCATGGTCTTCGTGGCAATCTTTATTATTAGCTGCCTTTATGTTAACAGTTGGTGTATTGCAAGGATTAGGTTTAAGCAAACTCGCTACTATTTATTTAGCTACCGGAATGGCCATAAAATTAGTGATACAATTTCCGATGATCGTTTTATTTAAGGTATATGGCCCGCTTGTTTCGACAACAATTGCTGTTAGTTTGATGGTATATTTAAACTTTCGAAAGATTCACTTGGAAACACATGTTAATGTTCAAAAATTGCTAAGACGAGGTTTGCTGTTATGCTTGTTAACCTTT
Organism: Lactobacillales bacterium; assembly: GCA_031268845.1. Classification (GTDB taxonomy): domain Bacteria; phylum Bacillota; class Bacilli; order Lactobacillales; family Streptococcaceae; genus JAIRLR01. The sequence goes on from JAIRWP010000034.1 coordinate 10,307, forward strand.
ATTATGTCAATTGCAACATTAGTGTTACGAAACATTTTATATCTTTTTTTGGATTCTGAACAAAGAATCTCTGCGTTAATCATTGTTTTAATTGCAGCAGTTGGTAGCGGACTGATTTATCTTCTTTTAACTTTAAAAACAACAATTGCAGATCGTTTGTTAGGTGAACGGGTGAAAACCATACGGCAAAAAATTCCTTTTATCTAATTGGAAAAAGGTGTTCATTTTCAGTGTAGGGACTGTTAAAATATCAGATAATATCAGAAAGGTTAGATCTTTTGATGAAAAGGAGAAGGTGTTGAAAAAAATGAATCAGAAAAAGCTTTCATTTACCAATTATGTTTTTGTTGGATCGATGCTGTTTGGGCTATTCTTTGGGGCAGCAAATTTGATTTTTCCGGTTTTTCTAGGACAACATGCGGGCAGCAAAACGCCGATTGCTAATCTAGGTTTTTTGTTAACAGCGGTTGGCTTGCCTTTTTTAGGAATTTTGGCAATGAGTTTGACTAACTCAAATGGTGTTCATGATTTATCTTCAAAAGTTGGCAAACGTTATGCAGATGTTTTTACGATTTTACTTTATGCAACGATTGGACCATTTTTTGCAATGCCACGTTTAGCAACAGTATCTTTTGAAAATGGAATTAAATCACATATTCCAGAAAGCAGCTCAACAATTATTTTGCTTTTATACTCTATTTTATTTTTTGGAATTGCTTACCTTTTTTCAAGAAAACCTTCAAATTTAATGGAATATGTTGGAAAATGGTTAAATCCCGCTTGTTTACTTCTTCTAGGAATTTTACTAGTTTTAGCCTTGATTAATCCACTAGGAACACTAAATAGTGGCGCATCTTTGGATGCTTATAAAGCCACTCCCTTTGTTCAAGGTTTAAAAGACGGATACAACACAATGGATGTGTTGGCGAGTTTAGCTTTTGGAATCATTGTTATTTCAACATTGAAAAATTTAGGTATTAAAAAATCTAAAGATATTACCGTTGGCGCATTAAAATCTGGTTTAGTTGTTGTATTTTTAATGGCTGTGATTTATACAGCGATGTCCTTTATGGGGGCAACGTCCCTTGGACACTTTAAACCTGCAGAAAATGGCGCAATCGCCTTATCTCAATTATCAAAGCAGTATTTAGGTGATTTTGGTTCGTTATTGTTTGCAGTGATCGTTATTTTAGTAACTTTAAAAACAACAATTGGCTTGATTGTGGCAATCGGTGAAGCAATAGTTGATTTCAATCAAAACATACCTTATCAAAAAGCGATTATCGTCATCAGTATATTACCGATGATTTTTGCAAATGCAGGCTTAGACTTAATCCTTCAGTGGAGCATTCCAGTGTTGATGTTCATTTATCCTTTATCGATTACTTTGATGTTGATGGCACTTTTAGAGCCATTGATGGGTTATCGTAAACCAGTATATGTGTGGACAACGGTGTTTGCTGTTTTTGCGGCGGTATTTGATGCGTTAAATGCAATGCCAGGTGGAGTAAAAGAGTTTGGCTTAGTTAAATCTCTTTTGAACATTGGAAGCCACTTACCACTCTTTGCTCATGGTTTAGGTTGGTTGGTGCCGTCTTTGATTGGTTTTGCGATTGGTTTCTTGCTTTCTTTAAGGGCGCGTTAACGATCTTCTCTAGCGAAGTGAACCCCGTTTATACAAATTGTAATCAAGCAAAGCTTGAACAAATCGTAAGGAATAGGGCAGGTTTTTTGACGCTAGAAGCACGGCTTCTAGGTAATGGATTTAAAGAAATTTTGTTTTTAAAATTTCTTACAAAGTGTGAAAAAAGAGCCAAAAACTTGTCGGGTTACTTGCATCTCCCAAGCTTTGTTTGGTTTGTAAGCTGTGTAACGGGATTACTCATCGCTCCGAGGCAAGTTAACAGGTTCATAGAGCCTCGTATAATAAAATCAATGTTCGTTTATCACGAAATAATTCTTTAACTATTCTTTTAAAAATGGCTCCAAATCGCATCACTTTGTCCCATATAAAAATGCCCGAAACATAATTCGCTTATTTATCATCAGCTAACTCAAACGAAGAATAAAAACGACGTTTTGCCTCCTTATACACCTCTTTTTGAAAGTCTACATCTGTAATCTCAAGTAAATCTTTTACTCCGCGTTTTGCAATTAAAGGCTCACTTAAAGTTTTAAGCAAATCACACGCCACCAATTCTTCAAAACGCTTTTCAATAACTTCTTTTTCAAAAGGAATAAAGGTCTTTTTTAAAGCTTCTTCCTTCATTTGCCAAGATATATCACTAATTGATAGCTCAAGTGGATATAAACTATTAAAAAATTCAATTAATTCTAACGTGTCTAAAGCAGAAATCAACTCTTCATTAACATTGATTAATTTGATCTCAACAAACTGTTGCGCCTCCCCTAACAAACGCTCCAACTTCTCCTGCAATCGTAAACGCAGTTCCTCTACCGTCTGCACCGAATCAACATCACAAGTGATTAGTTGAAATTCTAATGTTGCCACTTTGATTTGTTTTACTTGCAAGATTTCTTTGTTTATCTCCACTAAGTTTACACTTCGACTTTTTATCTCTTTACGTGTATGTCCAAGAGGCGCACCAGCATAGCGAATGCGCCCTTCTTGATCTAAAACTTCAGGATTATGAATATGCCCTAATGCCCAATAGTCATAGTTTTTCTTCTCCAGCTCTTGCAAAGAAAATGGAGCATAACGACTATCAACGCCACCAAGCTCCCCGTGATAAATACCTAAATGATAGTCCGCGCCTTTTTGCCTTTCTGGAAAAGGCAATGCTTTGCGCTTAGTAAGCTGAGCACTTTGGTAACTAAAAGCTGACACAGCAACTTTTTTACCATTTTTAGTTGTAAATTTGATCGTTTTAATCTCTTCTTCTGTAAATAAAAAAACATTTTTGGGAAAGTGAAACCAAAAACGCGATTTATTATAGTAATCATGATTTCCAAAAACCATAAATACTGAAATCTCAGCTTGCAAAAGCTGTTGAAAAGCATCAATCAACAAACGCTGCACCTTGGGCGAAGAAAAAGATTGATGAAAAGTATCACCTGCCAAAATAACAAAATCGACTTGAGCTTTGATTGCCGCTTCAACAATGTTTTCCAAAACTCTTTCATTGGCCGTAAGCAAACGATCCGCAAACAAGTTTTCCGTTGGCATAACGCCCTCAAAGGCTCGATCGATATGTAAATCTGCTGTATGTAAAAAACGAATCATCTGCTTCACTCCTCTTTTTAACACATTATAAACAAGCAAAAGTTTCAAAACAAAGTATCTTATTTAAGAACCTGTTAACACGTTTTAATAGCTATAAGACGCGTTTTTCAATAAAACGAGCAAACAAGGATAAGCAATAGCAGATCATAAAATATCCTATCGCTAGTGCAGCAAACATTGGCAGAACGTAGTTTGAATTTTGCCCATAAATAATCTGCGCTTGATGCATAAATTCAGGCAGAGTAATAATTATCGCTAAAGAGGTATCTTTAATCAATGAAATAAATTGACTAACAATTGCTGGAATCATCATTTTATATGCTTGTGGGATGATAATAATACGCAATACTTCAATCGAGCTTAAGCTTGTAGAAAGCCCAGCTTCCATCTGTCCTTTAGGTACAGCATTTAAGCCGGCACGAATAATTTCTGATAACATTGCTGACTCAAAAATTGTTAAAGCAAGTACTGCTGACCAAAAAATACTTAACCGCAAACCTAAAATTTGTGGCAAAGCAAAATAAGTAAAGAAAATAATCAAAAGCAGCGGCAAATTACGAATTATATCAATCAATATTCCCAAAATTCTGCTAAAAACAGGAATCTTCCAAAAACGTAACACTCCCAAAATGGAACCAATCAAAAAACTTAGCAAAATAGAGGCGATCGATACTTCAACCGTTACTTTTAAACCCATTAATAAAAAGCGAAGATTTAACCAATTAAAAACACCCATTAACTCACTCCTTCCTTATTCTTAATTTACATTCCATTTACGTTCAAGATATGCCATAAAATAACTTAATGGCAAAGTAATAACTAAGTAAAACAGGCCAACCAAGATATAGCTCGGAATCGTTTGAAAGGTCGTTGAGGCAATAAAATCACCTTGATACATCAAATCAAATCCCGCAACCATTGCAAGGATCGAAGAATTTTTCACTAAACTAATAAACTGATTTCCCAGCGGAGGAATAACAATTTTAAACGCTTGCGGCAGTACAATATAGCGCATCCCTTCCCAATATGAAAAGCCTTGCGAAAGGCTAGCTTCCATCTGCCCTTTAGGCACGGATTGAATTCCCGCTCGAACTGTTTCGGCAATAAAAGAAGAAGTATAAATTGTTAAGCCGATCACTCCCGCCTGAAAATTATTCAAAGGCACACCTTGCATCGGCAAAGCCGTAAAGAAAAACATTACAATCACAATCAAGGGAATATTGCGGAAAATTTCTACATATAAACGCGCCATTGTTTGAATCGCTCGATTTTCAGAAAGTTGAAAAATGGCCATTAAAGTGCCAATTATAAAACTGAAAAATAGAGCAATCAAACTTGCACTTAACGTATTTTTAAAACCCAATAAAAAGTTAGGTAAATAATGCTGGATTAAATCGATCATTTTTTTCCTCCCAGTTAATTTTGTGCAACTTTACCAAACCACTTGCTATAAATCTGGTCGTATTCACCATTTTTATGCAATTTTTCTAAAGCTTGATTTATTTTCTTGATAAAAACAGTTTGGCCTTTATTGACAGCTATTCCATATGACTCTTTGGTAAAAATCCCACCGGTTAAAATATAATCCGGATTCTGCGAAGCAATTCCCATTAAAACCGCATTGTCGGCTGTCATCGCGTCCCCTTGATGTGATTTTAACGCTGTGAAACATTCAGAATAATTTTCAAACTCCAAAACTTGTGCTTGTGGTGCAACTTTACGAATATTTACCGTCCCTGTGGAGCCTTTTGCTGCTAATATTTTGGTGCTTTCGCCTAAATCATTAATTGAATGAATTTTAGAATCTTTTTTGACTAAAAGCGATTGCCCAGCATGAAAATAAATATCAGAAAAGTCAACTTGCTTTTGGCGTTCAGGAGTAATTGTCATTGTCGCGATGATTGCATCAATATTGCCATTTTTTAATAAAGGTATGCGTGTTTTGGGCGCTACTTCAACAAAAACAGGTTTACCTGAATTACCTAAAATTTCCTTTGTTAATGCCTTAGCCATATCAATATCAAAACCTTCTGCTTGCCCTGTTTTGATATTCATTAAGCCAAATAAACGAACATCATTTCTTACTCCCCAAACAATTTGCTTTGATTGTTCTGCTCTTTTTAGAGAATCTTGTTTAGCTAGATCATTCTGCTGACAGGCAGTTAAAATAAAAATAAATCCTAAAAAAATAAAGCTTAGAAATACTTTTTGTATTTTCTTCATTATCGAATGGCCTCCTAAGATCGTTAATACGTTCTAATGATTAATAACCTTACTTAAGAAATCTTTCGCTCGCTCATTTTGCGGTTTAACAAAAAACTCTGGAACATTCAGGGTATCTTCAAGCACTTTCCCGTCCGCCATAAAGATTAAGCGGTCGGCCACTGCTTTAGCAAAGCCCATTTCATGAGTTACCACAATCATACTCATGCCACCTTTGGCTAACTTTTTCATAACATTTAAAACATCCTCTATCGTCTCAGGATCAAGAGCTGAAGTTGGTTCATCAAACAACATCATCTTAGGTTTCATTGCTAATCCTCTAGCAATCGCCACTCGTTGTTTCTGACCGCCTGAGAGCATCTCTGGATATGAATCTTTTTTATCCCACATATTTACATATTTTAGATATTTCTCAGCTACGCGATTAGCTTTCTCTTGCGTTTCACCTAAAACTTTTACAGGAGCTAAAGTGATATTATCCATAACGGTTTTATGAGGGTATAAATTGAAATGCTGAAAAACCATACCGACATTCTTGCGAATCTTTTGCATATTTGTTTTTTTATCAGCTAAATTATAAGAATTAACCAATAATTTACCTGATGAGATAATCTCAAGACCATTAATCGTTCTAAGCAATGTTGACTTTCCGCTACCAGATGGACCGATAATCACTACTACTTGCCCTTCATCAATTTGTAAATTAATATCTTTTAAAGCATGGAAAGAACCATAATATTTATTTACTTGTTTAAACTCAACTATAGACATATATACGGAATCTCCTTATTTAAAATAAATTTTTATTATACGAGGCTCTAAGATCAGCATAGCGTTAAAAAATTTACTTGTAAATAAAATTTTCAGGAAGTTCAACAGCTATTGTTTAATGTTCGGAAAATGAATATTTATTAAATTCAATTTAATGCCTTTTTCACAATTTACTTTCTTGTTTTATAGCACAATGAAACAAACACAAACATTACAAGGAAGTTTACAGAAAAATACCTTGTAAAAATACGTATATCTTAAATTTCCTTTTATAATAAAAAGAATAAGGAAGGATGATTGATGATTTTATGATTAATATATTGAAGAAGTTAACATTAATTCAGCGCATTGCTTTAGGAATGTGTTTGGGAATTTTGTTAGGATTATTAGTTCCAAGTTTTTCATCTATCGGTATTTTAGGAGAATTATTTGTTGGTGCTTTAAAAGCAGTTGCGCCACTTTTAGTTTTTATGATTATCCTTTCCTCCATTGCTCAACATAAAAATGGCGAAAAAACACACTTAAAATCTGTTCTTATTCTTTATTTATTAGGGACATTGCTAGCTGCCATTTCTGCTGTTTTTGCCAGCTATCTTTTCCCAATTAAAGTCCCTTTGGGCAAAGTTTTTGCGATACACGAAAAAGCCAAGTCCATTTCAGAATTTTTAAAGCCAATGATTTTAGATATTGTCCAAAATCCACTGAAAGCTGTTATAGAAGGAAATTATTTATCAATTCTGTTCTGGTCTGCTTTAATGGGAATGGCCGCACGTCATGTAAAAGAAGAAACTAAAAATGTGATCCATAACTTCTCAGATATTGTCCAAACAATCATAAAAGCAATCATCATTTGTGCTCCGCTTGGAATTTTAGGTTTGGTTTTTACTTCTGTTTCAACAGTAGGTATAGATGCGCTTGGACAATATTTAAAACTAGTTGTTCTTTTATGTGGTACGATGCTTTTTGTAGCTTTGATTATTTATCCATTGATGGTTTTTATTATGCTGCGAAAAAATCCATATCCTCTAAGCTTTTTTTGCTTGAAGGAAAGCGGAATTCCAGCTTTTTTCACTCGCAGTTCAGCAGCCAATATCCCTGTCAATTTGGAATTAGCCAAGCAACTTGGGCTTAACGAAACAAGTTATTCGATCTCAATTCCTTTAGGATCAACGATTAATATGAGTGGAGCTGCTGTTACGATCTCTATTATGAGTTTAACTGCAGCACACACATTAGGACTAAACGTCCATCCGCTAACAGCCGCCCTGCTTTGTATTGTATCGACCTTAGCAGCGTGTGGTGCTTCAGGCATCGCTGGTGGATCACTTTTATTAATCCCCTTAGCTTGTAGCTTGTTTGGCATTCAAAACGATGTAGCCATGCAAATGGTCGGTGTTGGTTTTATTATCAATGTCATCCAAGATTCGATTGAAACTGCTTTAAACTCTTTTAGTGACTTGCTATTTACCGCCACAGCTGAATATGCAGAAACTGATAAAAAATTTTCTAGCTTTAAGCTCACTCCTATTGAAAAATCGATTTATGAAAATGAGAAAAATTAAAATATCGATTTATTTGTATGTAAAAACTTCGTCAACTTTTCTCATTGATGAAGTTTTATATTAAAAATTTTTTTTATTAAAACAAATTATTGCTATTTTTAAGCATAAAAATAAAATTGTGCTACATATCACCAACTGACATGAAATTGTAAAAAAATTAATTTCTGCATTGTTGACTAAACTAAAATAGCCAGGTAATAAGAAATTAATTGTGTCAATGTATGATAGTAATTTCAATACAAGATAAATTGTAAAAGTTAAAATTGCGGAGGTGAAAGCTGGTTTTGAGATAGAAAAGATCATGGTAATCGCAATAAGTACAATAATAAAAAATAAATCACACAAACTTGTTAACGCTAAGTTCTTTCCAAGTTCAAGAGGATATAATAAATTTTTTACTCCATAGCTGCTTTTCCAAACAAAAGTCAGATAAAGAATTATTGAACAAAAGAAAAAATTTATTAAATAAATAAAAGAGCCAAGTACCATTGTTAAAAATTTTGCAATGAGCAATCTTTTTCTGGAAGCTACTTTGGTAATTTCCAAAAGAATTTGACCATTAATGATTTCACTGGAGAACATATTAGAAGCTGTATAAGTAAGATAAATTAGTGGAATGCCAAGTACAATTTGCAGCTTCCACATAAACGAGAGGTAAATAAAAAGGGATAAATCTTTAGTATTGACACTAACCATTTTCCAATTGAATTTCATACCTAAAGCATAAAATAAAGATAGGCTGATAAACAAAAAAATTACAATAAAAAATTTTTTCTTCATTAATTTGTAAAATTCTGCTTGTAAAAGATTTAACATTTTCTCTAATCCTCCTAATGCTTAAATAGATTTTTAATATTTTTGTATTCAATCTGAATATCAGATATTTGAATATGATAATCGGATAACACTTTGAGAACCTTATTAAAATCATTCATATTAGTAATATAAAGCCAATGATCTTTAATCATTGAAGTGAATTCATCGATCAATTGTTTAAGATTTTTATCGAGGTGATTGACTTCTATTTTTATAATTTTTGCCTCTTGTTCATACTTGTGTTCAATCAGCTTAGTTTTTGAAAGGTGTAGGATTCGCTTGCTAAGAATTTCTATCTCTGAAAGCTGATGTGAGGATATCAAAATAGCAACTTTTTGTTCTAAACTAATTTTTTGGATGAATTCAATCAATCTATCAACCCCAATCGGATCTAATCCGACAAAAGGTTCATCTAAAATTAATAATTTTGGATCTCTTAATAAAGAAAGTGCAAGTCCAAGTCGTTGCTTCATTCCAAAAGAATAGCTTCGCACCTTTTTGTTGTCATTTTTTAGCCCGACAAAAGAAAGTAACTGTTTGATTTTTGTACTTAATTCGATATTTGACTTTCTAGGGATTGCAAAATATTTATCAAAAATGCGAAGATTTTCGTATCCAGTCATATAATCATAAAGATTACAATCGAGTAGATAACCGATATTTTCCATCATTTTCCCGTCAAATGAGTAATCGGTACGCCCATTGAAAAAAATTTCCCCACTATCTTTAGAAGTTAAACCTAAAATGATTTTCATTAGAGTCGTTTTTTCAACGCCATTTTCTCCAACTAAACCAACAATTTCTCCTTCGCTCATCTTAAAATTTATATCATCAAGAATTAATTTATCATCGTATTTTTTTACCACATGACGAAGACTTAATATTTCCATTATAATTATCCAACTCCTGCCATTTTATTTAAGATACATTTTTTTTAATATTCTCCTTTTTACTGATAAAAAAAGAAATCAATATTGTGATTACAAAAACTGCACAAAAGATCATAAACGCAGATGAAAAATTAACATCAAATGAAATATTTGAAACATCTAAATCATGAGCAGCAGCAGCAAACTTTTTTGTATTATTTATAATTATTTTTTTATTTTGAGAATTATATAAATTTTTAATATAAAAATAAAAAACTAAAGAATAAATTGCAGAGCTACAAAAATTTAATATTATTTTTTGCAGCTTTTGCAAATTTAAAGAGCATGAAATGCAAGCTAAAAATACTGAAACTAAAAAAATAGGCAAAATATTCATAGTCAACAAAGCAGAAAAGGCGTTCATGTTTTTAACTAGTATAAAATTTGAAATTAAAAGAATAATTAGCAAAATAAATGAAATAATCCCTATACTTTTTTTAATTTCTTTTTTCACTGAATAATACCTCCGTTCTTATTTTTGAAATTTCTAGAAATCAACAATTTCTTATTTTAAATAATAACCATTAAGTTATAGATAGCATGTAAGCTGACTGATAAACCGATGCCTTTTAAAAATTTGGCAACAATACAAAGAAATATTCCGATCGGCAATCGATAGTATAAATTATCTATGATTGGCTCATTTAAATGAGCAATAAAAGCAAACAATAGGCTACTTCAAATAATCTATCATCTGACTCATCATTTATAATTTTCTTGTTTTGGTACAGGGCTATTTCAAATGCTTAATGAGTCGCAACACAAATAACCTACCAAACTCCCTTTTTGTCAAGGTGCGTTTGCTCGGCTAGAAAAACGTTCTCTATTAACAATTATTATATTCTCTGGTCTCTGGTCTCTGGTCTCTGGTCTCTGGTCTCTGGTCTCTGGTCTCTGGTCTCTGGTCTCTGG
>JAIRWP010000036.1 GCA_031268845.1 Lactobacillales bacterium
CCAGAGACCAGAGACCAGAGACCAGAGACCAGAGACCAGAGACCAGAGACCAGAGACCAGAGACCAGAGAATATAATAATTGTTAATAGAGAACGTTTTTCTAGCCGAGCAAACGCACCCTGATAAAAAGGGAGTTTGGTAGGTTATTTGTGTTGCAATTCCTTAAAAAGGAGGAAAAATAAATGAAAGCAAAAACATTAAAAAAAATATTGATAAATTTTACCTTAATTTTAGGAGTATTAGGTTCAATTTCGGCAGTAAAAGTGTTGGCTGATACAGTTTATTACAAAGGACATGCTGTTTACTGGAATTATGGTCGCTTTTGTCCATTAAAAGATTGGAGTTTTTCCGAAGTTCAAAGCTCTGTTTTTTGGCACTCTGCTACTGCGAATTCCGTCTCTTCTGGTCGGCAACGACCTTGTGTTTTAGCTCGCGCGGAATGTCACATTGGTGTTTTGGGCCATGCAACAGCTGCTTGGAATTGTTATGACTAAATTAGAAAAATAAAAAGGAAAAAAGCAAAATGAAACAATTGTTGCAAGTAGGGAAGTTGAAATATTGTGTTTACTTGTTAGTTATCATTCAAGGGATTTTATTAGCCACTCTTGCTGCCTGCTTTTTAGATCAAAAATACAAAGATGCTTGGAGTTCTTACCCTAGTAATGGAGATGTTTTTTATCTTTCTCACATTTCCTCTACTGATGAGGGGAAAGTTTCTCAATATTTATTATCGGAAGTAGCAAAAAATTCTTTATTTCTGGCACGAATCGAAAAAGTCTCGAAGGGAGAACTTTTTTCAAAAATTAAAATAGGAGTAGCTGGTGATATCAATCGTCAAGAAGCAGAACTTCACTTTTTGGATCAAAAATTACTTGATTTGCCAAAATTATTAACTCTTTTTCAATCAAAGGACGCTGAAAGTACGTTAGGAGTAGATAACGGCAGTATTCATTGTGTGGGAGAGCTTCCTTATTTGCAATTTGGAACAAAGGTTGTTGTCAAGAAACTTTCACAAATGATCAAGGAAACAAATACCGTAAATGGAACGTACCGAGTTGTTGGCTTTAAATCCACAAAACAAAAGCAAGTCTTCATTCATCAACTGGCCCAAATAACCGGCATTCCTAAGGAAAGCTTTATTTCCGCCCCAAATGGAAGTTATACGGATAATTTATTTTTAGCGAAAATTTTGCTTGCTCTTATTCTATTTGCAAGTTTTGTTTTATGGATTATTTTAATGGTTTTAGCGACGCAAACATTAAGTTCGTTAGGAAAATTAGTCTTACTAGGATGGTCAAAAATGAACATTGTGCGCTCGCTCTTTCAACCATTTTTATTGCTAGCAATTGGCCTTCTTCCGCTTTCTATTTTGCTTGGGTTTTGGCTGCTAGGAACAGTTCATTTTTCTTATTTCCTACTGAGTTTTTTTATACTAGCAGGAATGCTAAATGTGTTTATATTGCTATTATTATGCTCCTTAGCTAGTATCATCTTGCTGGGGATTCGTCCAATTGATGCCATACATCAACGAATTCCAAAAAAAGTACTTTACACGTTTGGCATCTCCATCTATTTATTAACGGGAATTGGGATGATTGCGTCTTCTGCACATATGGATTATTTTTTTCAAAAATGGAATGAAAATTTAATTTTGTATAAAAAATGGGAAAAAGTTGCGGGTTATCAAATACTTAATGGTACGTTTTTTGGGGATGATTCCTCTTCTGCTATGGGTAATGGAGGCAAACAGTTTGATTTGAAATTTTACCGTTGGTATCAATCCATTGCTAATCAAGCAGGGGTGTATTTGATTAGCACCTTTCATTATGATGAAAAGTTATTACGTTTATGGCGTGAGAATCATGTATATAAACACATTCCTGATGATAGTTTTTGGACTTACAATGTTTCACCAAATTATTTGCCCCAGATTGGTGTTTTGCTACCTAAAGAAGCACTAGAAGAAGCGGAGGATGGCGTTCGTGTGTATTTGTTACCTAGCTATTTGCAAGGGGCAAAACGTCAAGATATGATAAAATACCTGCAGGAAAGTACCTTGCAGAGTTTGCAAAAAGATGATATTCCGACAAAATTCAATCAAAATCAACAGTTTCGCTTTCTTAATTATGCGCCTCCTAAAAAGGAAATATTTTACTGGTCAGCGGAAAAAAATGTACAGCAAATTTCTAAAAAAGCGCCGATTATTTATGTGATGACTCCGCAAAATATGATAGGTATGGAATCGGGGAGTTTGTATGCATCGGGCTTAGAGAACGATTATTTAAAATTTGTTGATCATGAAACGATGAAACGATACACAAAGGAGCGTTTTTTGCAAAAATTTGGCTTGCAGAAAAAAATAAAATTTATCGGAATCGGGAAATTTATTGATGGGATGCAAGATAGTCTTTTAGTAAACGCTCAGTTGGAAGGTGTATTATTTTTGTTTTTATTGATTTTAACCTTAACATTGTTATTAACTTTAGCAGGAATTTTTAGATTGGCAAATCAAGAGAAGATTTATGTGCAAAAATTTTTAGGATTTGGATATTGTCAAATTTATCGTATTCCTGTTTTATTGTTGACAGGTGCGATTTGCTTGGAATTATTGGCAATTATTGTACTGCATTTAAAGTTAGGACTTATCTTTTTGGGAGTAGTCGGAGCAGTGCAATTTTTCGTGTTGTGGAAATATGTGACAAAAAATGAAGTTAAACAGTTAATCTCGTATTTTAAAGAGTAAGCGAGGTGGAAAATGACAGCTATTGAATTAAGAAATGTAAAAAAGTGTTATGGAAATCGTCGTATTTTAGAAAATATTTCATTGGTGATCGAAAAACGGCAGTTCGTTTCGTTAGTTGGACCTTCGGGATCTGGAAAATCAACGTTATTAAATATGATTGGTTTGTTAGAAACTTTTGATAAAGGTGAAATTTTCGTATTTGGTCAAGCACTTCCAGATATTAATAGTAGAAGAGCAACTTTGATGAGGCGAAATATCATTAATTATTTGTTTCAGTCATTTGCCTTGATTCATAATTTGACGGTGGAACAAAATTTAAACATTGCTATGAATTTTGTGGATATTTCCAAAAAAGAGAAACAAAAAAAGATGCAACTGATTTTGGAACAAGTAAAGTTGACGCCATTGATTCAAGAAAAAGTTAATACTCTTTCAGGAGGTGAACAGCAACGAGTAGCATTGGCAAGAGCAATGCTAAAACCTGGAGAGTTGATTTTAGCGGATGAGCCGACAGGTTCATTGGATGAAAAATTGGCAGAAAAAATATTTAAATTGTTGAAAGATTTAAGTATACAATATCAAAAAACGATTGTGATGGTTACGCATGATCCAAAGTTGGCGCAGCAAACGAATGTTCAGATTGATTTGGCGCATTTTACGAAGGAAGAACTTGATAAATGGTAGACAGGTTCTTAAACAACAATGGTCACACTTATCTTGCAGCGATAGCTGTTTGGGAGAGAAATTTTTACAAATGTTGAACAACTTTTTAATTTTGGAGCAGCTGTGCGCAAAATTATGTATATAATGTCCTCTAAACAATACGAAAATTCATATGAAAATAATTTTAAAAACAGACTTTGTCAATAAAAGTGTGTAAGTGAATTTTTTCCTCATGTTCGTCATAGATACTATTTGCGGATGTTGTTTTATAACAATTTTGGAGTTTGATTAGAAAAATTTAAATTAGATCTGTTAATTTGTCTCTCTATTTATTGATTAAAAAGTCACAATTACGAAAGACAAGTTAACAGATTCTAAAGTATGAAGGAGGTGAAAAATTATGAAAAAGGATCTAAAAAAAGCTACAATTGTTGATTTAGAATTTTTAGAAGATGTTGAACGGTAAACAATGTTAAAGTTATAGTTTATCATTTCAAAATCTGAGTAGTAACCTACTTAAAAAAATTGGAGAGATTATGTCAATTACAATAGAAAAATTATCAAAAAAATTTAAAGATAAATTAGCCATTGATTTTTTAACATTTACGGCCAAAAGCGGAAAAGTTACCGGTTTTTTGGGAGCCAATGGAGCTGGCAAGACAACTACTATTCGTATTCTACTAGGACTTGTAAAACCAACTACAGGAAAAGCTTTAATCGATGGAATAGCGTATGTAAATATAAAAAATCCACTTACTTTGGTTGGAGCTATGATTGATTCTAAAGCTTATCATAAACAACGTACGGCTTATAACCATTTACACTTTATTGCTGCAGCTGCAGGTTTACCCAAAAAGCGTGTTGAAATTGTGTTGGAAATGACAGGTTTAGCATCAGTAGCAAAGAAAAAAATTGGAGACTTCTCGCTTGGAATGACGCAAAGATTAGGAATTGCGGCAGCTCTCTTGGGAAACCCTAAAAATTTGATTCTTGATGAACCGGTTAATGGATTAGATCCAGAGGGAATTATTTGGATACGCGAATTATGTAAAGCATATGCATCAAAGGGAAATACGGTATTGATTTCTAGCCACTTAATGAGTGAGGTAGAAAACACTGTTGATGATGTTGTTATTATCGGTAAAGGTAAGCTTTTAGCTAAAGGTAGCTTAAAAGATATATTAAAAGCTCATGAGTCTTCAAAGTTAGAAGAAGTATTTTTAAATCTAACTAAAAATTCAACCGAATACAATGCGCAAAAAATTTCTGAATATTTTTAAACAGGAGGATCAATAAAAGCATGAGAGCTTTAAAATCAGAATGGATAAAACTAAAATCAATACGCTCTACTTGGATTAGCATCGCTATAGTGTCTGTTGTTATTTTATTAAATGTTATTGTTTTATCAGAAAGCACATCATTTAATAATAAAGGAGGAATTTGGAATCTTACACATATTGTTTGTGGACAGGCAATAATTGTTGTTTGCGGAATTATTATAATGATTTTTGCTAGTAATGAATTTGATAACGGCATTATTGATCAATCCTTGTTAGCGACACCGAATCGAACTACTTATTTTTTATCAAAAGGTTTGATATCTTCACTTTATATGACAATTTTTGGAATAATTTGTATGTTATTATCCTTTATATCGATTTACGCTATAGAAAGGACACATTCGTTCTAATTCTTTTTTTGAAGAGATTTCCTATCGTTTTACAGGCAATTTTATTTTTTCAGTGCTTGGATTTTTCTTATTAGCATGGCTTTTTCACGCAATAGCTATGCTAACTAGAAAATCCACTACAGCTCTGTCAGTCTTTTTTGGAATTTGGATTGGTTCTTTTATGCTTGCTGTAACGCTTGGTAGAATAAAAGGATTTATTGGTGATTTTATAAAATTTTTATATTGTTTAACACCAAATGAAATTTTTCGTAATTTAACTAACGCTTGGGGAATGTATGAAAAACTGCCAAACGAAGGGCTTTATATTGTATGGTGGCAAGCATTGTTAAGCATCGTTAGTGTTACGATAGCAGTAAATATTGTTGCATTATTATCTTTAAAAAAACAAGATATTTGAAATATTTACCCAACTTTGACAGTTTTTGTGCTAATTGGCATTCATTCCTATCTGTGTTTTCAACAAACGCAGTTTCGCTAACACTTCTTCTTCAAACATACCAAAAATGGCAGTTACGTACTTCTTAGAGCCTGTTAACGATCTCGAAGCGATGAATGATTTTGGCTATTTTTCCGTATTTTTTCGTTAAAAAGCCTCGATTTAGAACCACTAAACCTGCGTTTTTTGCCTAAAACTACGAAAAAATAGCTCAAAAATTCATTTCACTAGAAATCGTTAACAGACTCTTAAAAATCATCAATCCATTACCATTCAAATCAATTCCCAACTTTTGTTTAGCGCATAATACATTGACAATTTTTTAACATAAGTTAAATTTGTTAAAAAAAATGAAACATGATATGATTAAATGACATTTATATTAAGGGAGAAAGTGACAGTGAGGGTTTACAGAAAAGATATTCGTAATATAGCAATTATTGCCCACGTTGACCATGGGAAAACAACACTTGTGGATGAGTTATTAAAGCAATCTGAAACGCTAGATTCGCATGTTAAGCTGCAAAAACGAGCAATGGATTCTAACGCTTTGGAAAAAGAGCGTGGGATTACAATCCTTGCCAAAAATACGGCAGTTTCATATAAAGGAACACGCGTTAATATTATGGACACTCCAGGACACGCGGATTTTGGCGGTGAAGTCGAGCGAATTATGAAAATGGTTGATGGAGTTGTTTTAGTTGTTGATGCTTATGAAGGAACAATGCCACAAACGCGTTTTGTGTTGAAAAAAGCACTTGAGCAACATTTGGTGCCGATTGTGGTAGTGAATAAAATTGACAAAACCTCCGCTCGTCCAAAAGAAGTAGTTGATGAAGTTTTAGAGTTATTTATTGAATTAGGAGCCGATGATGATCAGCTAGAGTTTCCTATTATTTATACTTCGGCTATCAGCGGAACGTCTTCGTTGTCGGATGATCCCGCTAATCAAGAACATACGATGAATCCAGTTTTTGATACAATTTTAGAACATATTCCTGCTCCAGTAGATAATTCGGATGAACCACTACAATTTCAAGTTTCTTTGCTTGATTACAATGATTATGTTGGCCGGATTGGAATTGGTCGTGTTTTTCGTGGAAAGATTAAAGTTGGCGATAATGTAACATTATCAAAATTAGATGGTACTACTAGGAATTTTCGCGTAACCAAATTATTTGGTTTCTTTGGTTTACAGCGTTTGGAGATTGAAAAAGCACAAGCTGGAGATTTGATAGCTATCTCTGGTATGGAAGATATTTTTGTTGGAGAGACTGTTACACCAATGAATGCTGTTGATCCACTACCAATTCTTCATATTGACGAACCAACTTTGCAAATGACCTTTTTGGTGAACAATTCACCTTTTGCTTCTCGCGAAGGAAAATGGGTTACAGCACGGAAAGTGGAAGAACGCTTGCAGGCTGAACTGCAAACGGATGTTTCTTTACGTGTTGAACCAACAGATTCACCAGACAGTTGGATAGTTTCTGGACGCGGAGAGTTGCACTTAGCTATTTTAATTGAAACGATGCGTCGTGAAGGCTATGAATTGCAAGTTTCTCGTCCGGAAGTAATTGAAAAAGAAATCGATGGTGTAAAATCGGAACCTTTTGAACGCGTCCAAATTGATACACCAGAAGAATATCAAGGGGCAATCATTCAAGCTTTATCTGAACGTAAGGGCGAGATGCTAGATATGGCTTCAACTGGCAATGGTCAAATGCGTTTAATTTTTTTAGTTCCAGCTCGTGGATTAATTGGTTTTTCAACAGAATTTTTATCAATGACGCGCGGGTACGGAATTATGAATCATACTTTTAATCAATACCTACCTGCAATTAATGCTAAAATTGGTGGTCGTCATCATGGTGCGCTGGTTTCAATTGATACTGGCAAAACGACAACTTACGCGATTATGTCAATTGAAGAACGCGGAGTTGTTTTTGTAAACCCGGGTACTGAGGTTTATGAAGGAATGATTGTTGGAGAAAATGCTCGCGACAACGATCTAACTGTTAATATTACTAAAGCAAAACAGATGACCAATGTTCGCTCAGCAACAAAAGATCAAACAGCTGTAATTAAAACACCTAAAATTTTAACGCTAGAGGAATCACTAGAATTTATGACTGATGATGAATATTTAGAAGTTACTCCTGAGAGTATTCGCCTACGCAAACAAATTTTAAATAAAAATGAACGTGAAAAAGCTCAAAAACGTGCGAAAAAATCAGATTAAGAAACTATAAAGTGCAAAGCAATACGTCATTATCATTAATATGGAGGCAAGTTAACACGTTTTAAGCAGATTTTAAACCAAAATGAGGAATTGGTGAAAAGCATGATGAAAAGAGATTTTAAGGCTGAACAAGAGCACTTGTCTACAACATATAAAGAGCTATTAGTGGTGAAAGAAAAAGCCGAAAAGATTTTAGAACAGCATCATAAAGAAGGTACCGAACTAATGGCAATGATGCAAAACGGCCTTAGTCGTGATGTTTCTAATTATTCTAATCAACTAGAAACTTTTTCTGCTATTGAAATAAAAAATCGTGAGATTGATCAACTTAATATGAAGCATGATAGTTGGGCTAATCGTTTAAATGCAGTCAATCGTTTATTAAAAGAGCCTTATTTTGGCAGAATCGATCTGGAGTTTAAAAACGAAAATGAAACAGGAATTTTTTATTTAGGAGTTAATTCATTTCGAACTTTAGATGATGAAGATCGCGTGATTGACTGGAGAGCACCGATTGCTGAGCTTTATTACAATCAAGATTTAGGTGAGACAAGTTATAAAATTCAAAACGATAAAATCCCTGTAAATCTAACTTTGCGCAGACAATTTAATTTAAAGGAAGATCGACTGATTGATTATTACGATACATCAGTGACAATTAACGATGAATTATTGCTGCAAGCCTTATCATCAAATTCTTCTGAGTATATGCAAGATATTACAT
Source organism: Lactobacillales bacterium (assembly GCA_031268845.1). GTDB lineage: Bacteria > Bacillota > Bacilli > Lactobacillales > Streptococcaceae > JAIRLR01. Next base: position 8,499 of record JAIRWP010000036.1, read on the forward strand.
CTACGATTCAAAAAGAACAAAATGAGATTATTCGTGATATTAACAGTCGTGTTTTATTGGTTAATGGCATTGCTGGCTCGGGGAAAACTTCTGCAGTCTTGCAACGAATAGCTTATTTGTTATATCAATATCGTCAAGATCTTCTATCAGATGATGTTGTTTTATTGGCACCTAATCCAGTGTTTATGAATTATATTTCTAAAGTTTTGCCTAATTTAGGGGAAAAAAATCCAAATAATTTTACTATGCATCAATTAGTTGATTTTAAACTGCCAAATAATTATAAATTAGAGAATGAATTAGCTTATTTGGAAAGCATTGCTAAAAGCACTGTGTCAAAGCAAGCAAAAATTTTAAGAAGTGAAGCTTTTTTTGTATTTTTAGTTAAAAAAATGCAAGATTATTCTTTTAAGGTAACGGATTTTAAAGCTATTAAACGTGGAGAAAAGGGAGTTTTTTCAGCTAAAGATATCGCTAAATTTTATACTGAAATAGCCAAAACACAAGTAGCTAGCAAGCAAATTCAGGCTTTAGCTAAGCAGATAGAGCATGAGCTAGATCAGCGTTTGCGCAAAAAAGCGCGGACACAGAAAATGTACGATAAGATTACGCAAATGACTGAGACTGAGCAGAAAAAGTATTTTGGTGGTTTTATTAAAAATGATTCTAAATTAGCAGTTGCTATTTTAGCTTATCAATATTTAAAACGCATTTATAAAAAAACATTTCGCCATATCCGTTACTACAATTGGGTAGATATTAAAGCTTTATTTAGCGATTTTTACCAGGAGTATACAGGAGAAAATGCCGTTTTAAAGAATGAATTAACTGTTGATGAGGGTGTTGTCTTAGTGGCAATCTGGCATTTTTTTGTGATGTCTTTAACAAAACGAAATGTGCGTTTTGTTTTAGTTGATGAAGTGCAAGATTATTCACCTGCTCAATTGAAACTTTTGTTGGAACTTTATCCACGTGCTAGTTTTACTTTGCTGGGAGATGAGAATCAAGCAATTTTTCAAACGTATGTTGATTTTTCAACTGTTACAAAGATTTTTGAGCAAACTAGGAGTTCTGTAACGCAAAAAAATTTAGTCACTTCATATCGCTCAAATGAACCGATTACAGCTTTATTTAAACAATTAGCTGAAAATTGTGAAGCAATCAATGTGGTAACAATTCAAGAAACAGGAGATCAACCGCAATTTATTAGTGCGCAAACAACTGATGATTATGAGCAGAAATTAATTGCCATTTTGCAGCAATTGCCTAAAGATCAGAGTACAGCTTTAATCACTAAAAATGTGAAGCAGGCAAAGTATTTAAATGAAAAATTGATGAAAATTTTAAAAATTTACAGTTTTATCAAGCCGACTGTCCATGTTCCAGGTGTTGGGATTAATTTACTGCCAATTAGTATTGCGAAAGGTTTAGAGTTTGATAATGTCATTTTGCATGATGTTTCAGCTGAAAATTATCATAGTCAACATGATCGCAAATTGCTTTATACAGGAATTTCACGTGGCATGAAGAAAGTGTTTCTCCTTTATCAAGGACAAAAATCGACTTTATTTGCTTAGAACCTGTCTACCATCTTCTAGCGGTTAAAGTTTTTGATAATTTTTTGCAATTTGTCGTTAAAAAACCTGTCGGGTTATTACAAATTGTTTCAAGCTTTGCCTGATTACAATTTGTATAATGGGATTTCATCCACTGAAAGATGGTAGACAGGTTCTTATTAAGGCTGGTACATCATGAAATTTTTAACAATGGATACTTCTAATAAAACTCTAAGCATTGCTTTAGTTAAAGATAATGCTGTGGTATCTAGTTTTATTTTAAATATCAAAAAAAATCATAGCATTACTTTAATGCCTGCAATTGATCGGTTGTTTAAAGCTGTTGCTTGGACTCCCCAGCAAGTGGAAAAAATTGTTGTTAGTGCTGGACCTGGTTCATATACAGGTGTACGCATGGCAGTGACAACAGCGAAAACGCTAGCGTATACATTAAATAAGCCTCTAGTGGCTATTTCAAGTTTAGCTTTATTGGCGCAAAACGCTTACTTTTTTGAAGGTTTGATCATACCGCTTTTTGATGCAAGAAGAAACAATGTTTATGCAGGAGTTTACCGTTTTATAGAAGGTAAACTAACCTTTGTGGTTGCAGATAGTCATATTTCTTTGAGTAATTTGCTTGCATCATTTACTCCAAAAGAGCGGATTTTATTTCTTGGTGAAGATGTTGAAAAGTTTCAATCCAAAATTAAAAGTGCTTTGCCACAAGCGCTGATTTGTGAAAATGCTGATTTAAACATTCCTCATGCAGCAAATCTTGCTTTGATGAGTCTTAAAGTGGCTCCTGTGAAAGATGTTCATGCATTTATTCCTTGGTATTTAAAGCGAGTAGAAGCAGAAGAAAAATGGTTAGAAAAGCTAGGCAGTCGTAGCATACAAGAAGGCTATATTGAAAGGACTTAGTAGGCATGGACAATTGGGGTGAAGAACATAAATGACCTTTTCTAAGAAAAGAAAGTTAATATTAGCTATTGAGACCAGTTGTGATGAAACCAGCGTTGCAATTGTGGAAGATGAAGAGCAGATTTTAAGCAATGTGGTAGCATCACAAATCAAAAGTCATCAGCGTTTTGGTGGTATTGTTCCTGAAGTTGCCAGTCGTCATCATGTTGAGCAGATTACGATTTGCATTGACGAGGCTTTAACTAAGGCCAACATTACGCCAACGGATTTAAGTGCAGTAGCAGTAACATATGGTCCAGGGCTGGTAGGAGCCCTGTTAATTGGTTTATCAGCTGCCAAAGTTTTTGCATGGGCGCATAATTTACCACTTATCCCAGTAAATCATCTTGCAGGTCATATTTATGCAGCTAAAGCGGCATCTAAATTAATATTTCCATTACTAGCTTTGGTCGTTTCAGGCGGACATACAGAGTTGATTTATATGAAAAACAATGGTGAATATCAGATTATTGGTGAGACGCGCGACGATGCTGTTGGAGAAGCTTATGATAAAGTAGGGCGCGCAATGGGACTAAATTATCCTTCTGGCAAAGAAATTGATGAGATGGCTCATCAGGGAAAGGATACCTTTCATTTTCCGCGAGCAATGCTTAAAGATGATAATTTTGATTTTAGCTTTAGCGGCTTGAAAAGTGCATTTGTCAATACGGTTCATAATGCCAAACAAAGAGAAGAAAAGCTTGATCCTTTGGATTTGGCAGCCAGTTTTCAAGCAGCAGTAGTAGAGGTATTAGTTGCTAAAACGCTTCGAGCAGCTAAAGTGATGGATGTGAAAATGTTGATCATTGCTGGTGGTGTTGCAGCAAACAAAGGATTGCGTAAGGCATTTAGAAAAAGCGTGGCGTATGATTTAACGTCAATTAAATTAGTGATCCCGCCGTTAAATTTATGTGGCGACAATGCGGCAATGATCGGGATGGTAGCCTTTGCTGAGGCTATGCAAGGTTATTTTGCTAAATGGGATTTAAATGCTAACTCTTCTTTAGCTTTTCCTAAAATGTAACTTATAAAGCATATCTTGGCTTTCATGAAAAATTCTTAACACTTTTACTTGGGTGCCTATTAAGCTATAAATTAAAGCATAATTTTTTACTGATTTTCTATACAAGTTAATCCCTTTTCGTTCAACAAATATTGGTCGAATTCCTGCGTCATAGGTTAGTTCATTAATTGCTTGAAGAAATGCTTCATAATGATTTTCGGCTTTATCTATGCTCTTGAAAGTTGTAACAATATATGCATATATACTTTCGATATCTTTCCATGCTGTTTCTTTTATTTCTACATCATACATATTTTTCATATTTCTCTTTCAAATCTTTTTTTCTATCTTTCAATTCTTGAATAGAGTAGCTTTTGCCTGTTTTAATTTGAGAGATAGCAATATCAATTCTTTCTTGAATGATTGGAGAAAGTTCTTCCCATTGGATTTGAGTATCTTTTTTGGCTGTTGGTTGAAATGGCAGCTTATTATCTTGAATTGTTTTCACTAAAAACATATTAAAAGCTGTTGTCATATTTAAACCCATCGCCTTAAAAACTTCTTGTGCTTGCTCTTTAATCTCTAAATCCACTTTGAAATTAATATTTGTTGTTGCCATTGAGATCATCTCCTTTTATTTATATCGTAATGCTAAGAGGAAGATATTTCAACACAAATCCTCCATTTTTCTGGCTAGTCGTTACCCAAAAGAAGATGGGTAAGAATTGGACATGAGCGATGCGAATACGTTGAATGATCTGTTAGAAAGATTTTTCGTGTTGATTATTCTACAATGCAAAGAAGCGTTTTATTTGCTTTTTTTGTTGCAGAATATATTTTTGGATAGTAAGATGTATTTACAAGTAAATATATCTAAGGAGGGTTTAGAAATGATCGTAAAAACAAGAAAGCAAGGAAACTCCATTACAATGACTGTTCCGAAAGAATTTCATATTTCAGCTGGGACACAACTAGAGCCTGAGTTGAGAGAAGGTGGAATTTTTTATCGTTTTGTTTCTCCTAATTTAGATGAAGAAAGTAAAAAAGCAATGATTCGCACACTTGCGATTGAATATGGGATTATTGAAGATACAGATAGAGAAGTCGATGATCTTGAAGCATACTGGAAAAAATTAGGCGTATGATTGAGAAGGTTTCCTATGCGATAAGAACGACTTCTGTTTTTGATAAAAGGTTAAAAAATTTACAGAGTTACTTTAATTTAACAAATCAAGAAGCAAAAGAAGCGATCAAAACGATTAAAGAAACAATGATTTTATTAAAAAAAGATGGTTTTTTACCAAAGGAATATGACAATCATGATTTAACGAAAGAGCCTTGGCGTGGGTTTAGAGAATATCATGTATTGGATGATGTATTGGTTGTTTATTATAAAGTGGAGAAAAAGAGAAGGATTCGTTTTACAACCATTACGACACATGATGAATTGAGGAAAGGAAATATTTCTTAGTGCCAACGAAAAAGGAGAGAAAGAGAAACTGTAGACTAAACTGTGTAAGTGACTGATTTTAGATAAGGGAGCTGTAACAGTTTAGTTTATACTCTCTCGAGTTATTAAAATTTTTTAGTCTTTATAACCAGCTTGTTCTAGTGCTTCAATGTAGTATTGTTCATAACGTTTTATAATTTCTTCATTTTCAGTTGTTTTAAAGTTATCAACGGCTTTTTTCATTAATTTTACACCTGTCTTCGTTTCGCCGCAGATCAGATAAAAAAAACCTTTCATAAACCTAAAGCAATACTTCTCAGCAATACAATTTTCAATTCTCTGAGTAGCAATTAAAATTTCTGCTTCTTCAAGGAAAATGCTCGCATCATCAATATATTCATGTTGAATACATGAATAAGAAACATTAAGTAATAGTTTAATTAATTGTGTTTTTCGATAATCATTAATTAAAAATTTTTTCTTAACTCGAATTAGGTCTCGGGTTATGGAACAAGCTAGATTAATGTTTAGTTTATCAATAATATTAAGAAGTAAGCCCAACTCATCATATCCCCAATTTTCTACACCTATTAAATAGTTTGAAGCATCTTTGAAATCTTGATTAGGTATAGTAAAATTTTCATCTAAATCATTAATTAATGATGATATTATTAAAACTCGCAATTTATCTTTTTTTATTGTTGAAGAATGAAATTTGGTTAACATTTTTTTTAAATTAGCGACATCTCTACCGTAGTAGTAGTGATTGATTTTTTGAAAAAATCTTTCATTAACGTGAGGTTCATAGTTTCTAACATTAGCAAAATATTCTTCTGTAGAAATATCGATATTTTTTAATAAACCTATAAATTTGCTTAAACTAATGTCATTCTCTCCAATTTCAAAGCGACATAATGTTGATCTGCTACATACTTCCTTGTAAGCTTCCCATTCATAATATCCTTGACCCTGTCTAAGATATTTAAAAATTTCTCCATAGTTTTCATGTTTATTTGCCATTCCTTTGTCCTCCTTAATAAAACTTTTATAAAATATTCAACAAATCTGTTGTTATAATGTGCATGCAAAGGCTTATTTTGCTTTTTTATATGAAAGGTTGAGTATTATGAAAAAAATCAATTATTTTTTTGTTAAACATCATAAGTTAATTACTATATTAACATTTATGACAATGCTGGTTCCTCCTCTTTGTCATTAAGGCGTGTTTAGCCCTTAGTATTCACAGTTGTTACTGTTATCACCACTTCTTTATGATTAATGAAATTAAGTATTAACATTTATAGCAGTGTTATTACCTCTACATTTTCATGGTCAAAGGATAACTTGAAGGAAATTTATTATCAGTGCTGCTAGCTGTACAATTTTTAAAAGCATCGAAGTACTCTTCTGCAAGTACGTCGATGTTTTTTAGTAATTTAATAAATGTATGAAATTTTATAACATTCCCTCCAACTTCAAAACAGCGTAAAGTTGACCTGCTGCACACTCCCGTGCAAGCTTTTTTTTCATCCCTCCCTTTACTTAATCGAATTGTTTTAAAAATTTCTCCATAACTTTTATTATCATTTTCCATTTTTCGCACTCCTTAAAAATTATATTTTCAAAAAGAGTGTAATATAAAAATAAAACAAAGTGCACACATGTACCCAATATGATATATAATTTTTTCTTATCTAAGAAAAAAATGAGATAAATTCTCTTTATACACTATTTTTTTCGAGAATATCTAATGAATATATGTACGATTTTTTCTGTAAAAAATGGAAAATAGCACTGTGTTATAATGAGCTTAAATAGTTTTCAAATTGAGGAGAGAATCATGCCTACAATTAGTTTTCAAATTTCTGATCAAGAGAAAGAATTTATTGAACAAATGGTCAAATTTAATGGAATGAGTTTATCTAAGTTGATTCGAAAAAAAGTATTGGAATCATTAGAAGAGCAAATAGATATAGAATCTTATGAGCAAATGATAAAATACCACCAAATCAAAGATGAGAGTATTTCACATAAAGAAATGAAAAGAGAACTTGGATTATGAATTACAAAGTTCATTATGAAAAGTTTGCAAAAAAAGCTTTAAAAAAAAATTGACCCTTATCAAGCAAAGTTATTGATGACATGGATTGAAACACATTTGGTAGGGACAGAAGAAAATCCCTCGTCGATACGGTAAAGCGTTGTCTGGCAATTATAGTGGTGCATGGCGGTATCGAGTAGGAGATTACCGAATTATTGCAGATATTGATGATTCAGAAATTTTGATTTTGGTGTTAAAAATCGAACATCGACGAGAAATTTATAAACAATAATTCAAAAACGACTAACTTGGTCGTTTTTGGTTTTTCTACCTTTCATTTTTGTAATTTTGATTCTGTGATTGTAACTATGAAACTTCCTGGTAACCTTTTAGAATATAGATAGGAAAAAAATGATTACTTAACAACGTAATTTTTTCGTTAGAAGGACTAGATTTATTAATTAAGGAGATGCTATGAAAATTTTAAAAGTCGAGCAATTACAAAAGACATATGTCACCAAGAAAAATCAATATCCAGTTCAAGCTTTAAAGGAGATTGATTTTGCGGTGGAGGCAGGGGAGTTTATCGCAGTAATGGGCGAATCTGGCTCGGGTAAGAGTACGTTGTTAAATTTATTAGCAACGTTAGATCAACCAACCAGTGGTGAGATTTTTTTAAATCAAAAGCCTTTATCTAAAATTTCCGAAAAAGATGCGGCGCGTTTTCGCAGAGAACATATCGGCTTTGTTTTTCAGGAGTTTCATTTGCTGGATACATTGAATATTCGAGATAATATTTTTTTACCACTGGTTTTATCTAATATTCCTTATCAGGAAATGGAGCAAGAGTTAGCAAGTCTTGTTCATAAACTAAAAATAGAAGATTTGCTTGAAAAATTTCCGTTTGAGTTATCAGGTGGGCAAAAGCAGCGTGTTGCAATTATGCGAGCTTTGATTACCAAGCCAGAAATTATTTTGGCTGATGAGCCAACGGGAGCTTTAGATTCTCATAATTCAGAGAATTTATTAAATTTATTTAATGAAATTAATAAGCAAGGGCAAACGATTTTAATGGTAACTCACAGTGCTTTAGCTGCAAGTTATGCAAATCGTGTTTTGTTTATTAAAGATGGGCAAATTTTCCATCAGCTTTATCGTGGAGAAAGAAACAATGAAGAGTTTTTACTAGAAATTAATAATGCTATGGTTGTTTCATTGGTTTAGGTGGAGGGAGAAAATCATGTTTTATAGCAAACTTGCTTGGAGAAATATTAAAAGGAATAGAATTATCTGCCTCCCTTTTTTACTTTCGGTGATTTTTTTATTTGCTCTTAACCTGTTAATGAGCGTGATTTATGAAAATATTGGCAATTCAATTAAAGCAAGAACAGCTTCAGTAGAATTTTTATTTTCTTATGGAAAAAATATTATTTTTATTTTTTCGATTATTTTTACTTTTTATGCCAACTCCTTTGTGATGAAACACCGACAAAAGGAGTTAGGAGTTTACAATATTTTGGGAATGGATAAAAAAGCACTAAATAAAATGATCATTATGGAGAATTTTTTTACTTTTTTAATGACTATTTTAGGTGGAATTGTTGGTGGTAGCATTTTTTCTAAGCTTTTTTTTCTTGTGTTAAAAAAGCTAATGACTGTAGGTAAAAATGAATTTGTTTTTCAATTAAAATTTGATGTTTATCTTCCTGTAATTGTCTTTTTTATGATTCTTTTTCTTTTATTATCGATTGTTAACATGCTACAAATCAGAAGAAATAATCCCATTAAATTTTTACATGCCAGTCAGTCAGGAGAAAAAGAACCAAAAGCACGTTTTGTGCTTGCTATTTTGGGGATCATAACACTGAGTGTAGGTTATTTTATTTCATGGAATTCTGAAAAGATAATATTTGATCCCAAAATATTATCTGAGTATAAGGCACAATATCTTTTTATAGCCATAATTTTTGTGATTATCGGAACATATCTTTCATTTATTACAGGAAGCATTGCCTTCTTGAAAATGTTGAAAAAAAATAAAAAGTATTATTATCGATCAAAGCATTTTATTACGATTTCGAATTTATCCTTTCGAATGAGGAAAAATGGTGTTGGTTTAGCCAATGTCTGTATTTTAAGTACAATGATGCTAGTCACTTTAATTACGACAATTGGTTGTTATTCAAAAGCTAAAGATATGATAAAAACAGAAAACACTTATGATCTTGCCATCCCTCATGCAAAGGCTGTTGAAGGAAAAGAATCATTGAGAGCAGATCTAGAAAAAATTGCACAAAAAAGTAGATTAAAAATAACAGAAAGCACTTATTTGATGCATGGTTTAACTTCACATTGTAAAAGCGTGGATACTAATTCATTTGCTGCATTTTCTGAAAAAGAACGCAACGATTCTTACAATTATAGTTACACTGAATTTAAATTTATGAATCCATTTGATTATGAAAAAATGATGAAGCAACCTTTAGAGTTAGCTGATAAAGAAGTATTAATTTATCAAATTAGTAATAAAAAGCAACCGTATCCTGCAAAAGAAATTTCTTTGGGACAAAAAACATATGCTGTTAAAGAGAGTATTCCTAGAGATAATTTATTAAAGAAAATTATAAAAAAATACAGTGAAACTGGGCATTATAACTATCCAAAAATAATGAATTGTTATATAGTATTTTTTTCTTCTAAAAATGAAGCGTTAGATACTTATGCTGAAGTAATAACAAATAAAGATGAAGAGATGATTGAAAAAGAAAAAACACCATTTACATATCTTATGAATTACTCTGGCAGTAAAAAACAAAGAGAGCAATTTAAAATAAATGCTAAAAAATATATCGTAAAGCATGCAAAACAACTTTCTATTTTAACAACAGATTATTCAGGAGAACAAAAATATCCTTCTTCTATTTCGCAGTTGCCTTATTTTTTAGTCAATTTTTTGGATGATGCACGCGAGATGAGTTATATTCAATTTGGTGGGTTCTTATTTATCGGGATTGTTTGTTCGATTGTCTTTTTATTGGCAGTAGCGCTGATTATTTATTACAAGCAATTATCTGAAGGAGAACAAGATAAGTATCGATTTGAAATTATGCAAGAAGTTGGCTTAGGGAAAGACGAAGTAAAGAAAATTGTGAAAAATCAGTTATGGATTTTCTTTTTAGGACCGTTATTTTTTGCAGGTGTAAATATTATTTTTGCCCTTCCAATGATGCATAATATGCTGAATAGCCTTTTTGCTCAGTCTCTAAAAATAGAAACTATTATTAAAATATTTGCTGGTACTTTAGCTATTTTCACTCTATTTTATTTGATTGTTTATCTAAAAACATCGAAAGTTTATTATCGAATTATCGAACGTAAAGGCAATTTTAAATGATAAAGTTGTTTTTAAAATCCAAAGAATTTTTTTCCGGTTTCCCAAATTAATTGCAAATTTAAGATAGTCAAAACAATTGCGCTGATCCAGGCAATAAATGAAATCAATTTATGATTAGCGAACTCACCCATTAATTTTTTACTACTGGTAAAAATGATTAAAGGGAACATAGAGATAGGTAAGGCGATACATAAAAAAACTTGTGAGTATAGTAAGAGATCTTCTGCTGCTGACTCTTTTCCGCCATATAAAATAACGCAAATAATCACTGGCAATACTGCAAGTCCTCGTGTTACTATACGACGAATCCACAGTGGAAATTTTAAATGAATAAAGCCTTCCATAATAATTTCTCCGGTTAGGGTTCCCGTAATTGTGGAATTTTGACCGGAAGCAAGTAAAGCTATAGCAAATAAAGTTGACAGAATCGGACTGGCAATACTGCCAACTATTTTATGATCATTTAAAGCATTATATAAGTTAACAAACTCTTCGCCGCCCAAGTCTTTGGTATGGCCAAAGAACATAGATGCCCCTAAGATTAAAAGCAAACTATTTATAATAAAAGCCCCGGTTAGTTGGATATTAGAATCAATATTTGCAAAACGAACAGCTCTACGAACATCTTTTGGATTGTTGCGATCAATTTTACGCGTCTGGCTGATGGCTGAGTGCAGATAAAGATTATGCGGCATCACTGTTGCTCCGACAATGCCAAGCGATAAAGTAAGCATTGAGGGATTTGTGACCAGTTTTGAATGAGGAAAATATCCCTTGATAACTTCACCCCAATTAGGATTACTGACTAAAACTTCATAAGCAAAAACTAATAAAATCACAGCAATGAGCGTAACCACCAAAGCTTCTATTTTACGAAAACCGAGTTTGGTTAAAACTAGCAGGAGCATAACATCAAAAATTGTAATAATAACCCCTAAAAGTAGTGGGATTTTAAATAATAATTCCAAAGCTACCGCGCTTCCGATCACTTCAGCAATATCTGTAGCCATAATCGCTAATTCAGTAATAATCCAAAGAATAATTCCTAATTTTTTGCCTGTATTTTCTCTTGTAGCTTGAGCTAAGTCCATTTTAGTTACAATGCCTAGTTTTGAAGCCATGGATTGTAGTAGCATGGCAATCAAGCTGGAGATTAAAATAACCGTTAAAAGTTTGTATTTAAATTCAGAACCACCTTTAATTGAAGTAATCCAATTTCCAGGATCCATATAGCCAACTGCAACTAAAGCTCCCGGTCCACTGAAGGCGAATAAAGTGCGCCAAAAACCAACATTTTTGGGAATATTTACAGTGCTATTAATATCTTCAAGGCTAGGTCCATTTGCATAATGAATAGCTTTATTTTTTTTCATCTGCTTTTCCCGTTTCTAAGAACCTGTTAACGATCTTTTTCAAGGATTCATTTCACTAGCTGCAATTCGGAAAGTAAAAAAGTAGCTATTTAAACCATCTAAACCCTCTCCAGCACTTTATCAAGTTTTTCCTTAATATCTGGTGGTGCTTTCGAATATAAGTGCAAAAAATCC
>JAIRWP010000015.1 GCA_031268845.1 Lactobacillales bacterium
CGGGTTTCTTACGATTTGTTCAAGTTTTACTTGATTACAAATCGTGGGAACGGGATCCTCGAAATAGCACCACTATTTCTGCGTTTTTTTCCGCAAATTGCCTAAAAATTAATCAAAAATTTCATCAATAGCGAGATCGTTAACAGGTTCTAAGATAACGCTGCATTTGTGCTATATTATACGAGGTCTATTAGTTATGCATTGGGGCTTTTGTTCTGTTATTTTTTAATTACAGTTTACAAAAGGTCTTTTTTATTTTTACATCTAAATGGATCATATCTAGTGTAACTGGACAAATTTTTGTTTTAAGAAAGAAAAGAATATAATTATTGCGTGAGCTTATCGTGGTGCGGAGGGCATTGTATGAGTTTAAAAATTGAAAATCTAACAGGTGGCTATGGTCATTTTTCTGTTTTGCAAAATATTAGCTTTAAGGTTAAAAGTGGAGAATTAGTTGGCTTGATTGGCTTAAATGGCGCGGGCAAAAGTACAATGATTAAGGAAATTATGGGACTTTTAACTCCGCAAAAAGGTCAAATTTTGGTTGATGGTTTAACATTAAAACAAGATTCTGAAAAATATCGCAAAAAAATTGGTTTCATTCCGGAAACACCGGTATTGTATGAAGAGCTTACATTGCGTGAGCATATTGAAGTAACAGCTATGGCATATGATCTTGATCAAGATAGAGCTTTTGCTCGGGCAGAAGAGTTATTGAAATTATTTCGTTTAGAGAAAAAGATGGATTGGTTTCCCACCAATTTTTCTAAAGGAATGAAGCAAAAAATTATGGTTCTTTGCGCATTTTTAGTAAACCCCAGCTTGTTTATTATTGACGAGCCATTTTTAGGTTTGGATCCTTTAGCGATTCATGATTTGTTGGAGATGATGAAGCAGGCCAAAGAAAATGGGGCAGCATTACTGATGTCTACGCATATTTTAGCGACAGCTGAGCGTTATTGTGATAAATTTGTGATTTTACATGAAGGAAAAATTCGCGCGATTGGTGGAATTGAAAAGCTGCGTGCAGAGTTTAATATGCAAAGTGCAACGCTAGATGATATTTACATCGCTTTAACAGTAGAAAATGAACAAAGAGGTGTATCTTAATGAATGATTTATTTTCTAAACGACGTAATCATCATTTTATGCAAATGAATAAATATTTGCGTTATGTTTTGAATGATCATTTTGTTTTAGCCTGTATTTTTTTATTGGGAGGAGTTATATTTTATTATTCTGAAACTTTAAAAACGTTGCCTCAGGGTTTTTGGCCTGGAAAAATCGGCCTTCCTATTATTTTTGCTTTGCATGCCTTATTTGGGCGTTTAGCAACTTTAATAAAAGAAGCCGATAAAGTTTTTTTATTACCAAAAGAGCAAAAAATGGCAAAATATTTTCAGCAAGCGATTAGGTATTCGCTTGTAATGCCAAGTGTTGTCGCAATTTTACTAGTTGGAATATTAATGCCTTTGATGGTTGTTAGCATGAAAGCAACGTGGATAAGCTTTGTATGTGTAAGTTTAGCATTGTTCTTATTAAAACGTGTGGATATGATTTTCCAATTTGGAATGTTGCTGCAAAAAAGTGTTGTTTCGGTAAAAGTAAATCTAGTTTTAATTATTGGTTTTGTAGTTCGTTTGCTTATTTTTTATATTGGTGCCTTTGTTTCGCCAGTTGTAATGTTATTGTTAGCAGGAATGATTGCCTTAAGTGTAGAAATTTATTTACGAAATTTATCAAATGATTTTGCTTTAAATTGGGATTTGTTGATTGATAAGGAAAAAGCAAGAATTCATCGCATTTATCGTTTTTTTTCTTTATTTACCGATGTACCAGAGATTGCGATTAAAGTTAAGCGGAGAAAATATTTTGATGGATTGCTTAAGAAAATTCAGCCTGTTCATAAAAATACGTTTTTATACCTTTACTGGCGGACGTTTTTACGCGGAACTGAGTACAGTGGTTTAGTTTTAAGGTTAAGTGTTATTGGTGGTTTAGGACTGATTTTTATTAAGCAACCACTTATCTCTTTGTTAGTTGCAGCCTTATTTTTTTATTTGATTGGCTTTCAGCTGTTGCCTATATATTCTTCTTATGACTATATGCAAATGACAAAATTGTATCCCGTATCAATAAAAGAAAAACAAAGCTCTTTGATGAAAATATTTATGGTCATCTTAGGATTAGTCATCTGTTTGTTTGCTGTCATTAGTGCAATCATTTTTTCAGAAAAAAAATATACTTTTTTATTAATCTTGCTTTTACTTGGTGAAGGTACATTTTTTATCAAATGGTATATGCCAAAGCGCTTGGTAGATAAGTAATTTAACCTTTTTTGCAAGATTAATCATAATTAAAAAGACTAGTAGCCAATGCTGCTAGTCAATAATGTTGATTCGAACTTTTTTAGGGTTACTTGTACGAACAGAATAAACCAGTGTGCGAATTGCTTTGATTACACGTCCTTGCTTACCAATTACGCGACCGATGTCTTCTTGATCTACTGAGAGGTTATACTCCATAAAATCATCAGACTCAACAACTTCTAATTTGATTTTTTCAGGTTTTGTAACTAATGGAGTTACAATTGCTAATACTAAATCTTTTACATCTTCTTTCATCTAAAAATACCCCTTATTTTTTATATTTCATTTCATGAAATCTTTTCATAATCCCTTCTTTAGAAAGGATATTGCGAACAGTATCAGATGGCTGAGCACCTTTTTGTAACCAATCTAAAATCAGTTCTTCTTTAATTTTTACTTCTGCTGGATCTAATAAAGGATTATAAGTTCCAACTATTTGAATAAAACGTCCATCACGAGGTGAACGTGAATCGGCAACCACCACGCGATAAAAAGGTTTCTTTTTAGAACCCATACGCTTTAAACGAATTTTTACTGCCATTAAAAACTTTCCTCCACACTTAAACTTAAATCACTTTAGAATTCTTATGTAACTTAACAAGAATTACCTTAGCATTAAAGTTTTTATGCTGTCAAGTTTTTTTCTTTACTCGCATTTATTTAACAAGCTTAGAAGCTAAACGAGCCTTATTGCGACTTGCATTATTTTTATGAACTAGTCCCTTTGTTTTTGCTCTATCAATAGCAGAACTAGCAGCTTTATATAATTCTTGAATATTATCTGCATTACTTGCAACAGCCGTTTTAAATTTTTTAATAGCAGTGCGCATAGCCGTTTTTTGTGCAGAATTTCTTTTATTTGCAGCGTTATTTGTAGATACGCGCTTAATAGCAGATTTAATATTTGGCATAATTTACCTCCGAAGTTATTTTATAAAAAGAAAACCTTTAATAGGAAATTCCATTGTACAAATGTTTTTTTACCTATAATTTAACATCGTTATTATAACGAAGAGAATAATACATTGCAAATTTTTCAATGCAATTTAACGTCTTGACTATTTAATAGAGAGTGATACAATGATTTTTGTGAGTTAGCACTCGCGAATAGAGAGTGCTAATAGATTAAATTAATTTATAAAAAAATGGAGGGATTAACGTGTTAAAACCATTAGGAGATCGCTTAATTATTGAAATTGCGAAAGAAGAAGAAAAATCTGTTGGAGGAATTGTTCTAGCATCCGCTGCGCAAGAAAAACCGCAAACAGGAAAGGTTCTTGCGGTAGGAAGTGGACGTGTATTAGAAAATGGACAAACTGTCGCTCCAGAAGTCAAGGTAGGTGAAATAGTTCTATTTGAAAAATTTGCAGGAACAGAAGTAAAGCATGATGGCAAAGAGTATCTAGTACTACGCGCAGATCAAATTGCGGCAATTGTAGAGTAAAAAAACATAAAAAAAAGGAGTTGTTAAAAGAATGGCAAAAGATATTAAATTTTCAGAAGATGCACGTACATCAATTGTACGTGGGGTAGATAAATTAGCAAATACAGTAAAGGTAACTCTTGGGCCAAAGGGGCGCAATGTTGTTTTGGAAAAATCTTTTGGTTCTCCAACAATTACAAATGATGGAGTAACAATTGCAAAAGAGATTGAACTTGAAGATCATTTTGAAAATATGGGCGCAAAATTAGTATCAGAAGTTGCTTCGAAAACAAATGATATCGCAGGAGATGGAACAACAACAGCAACTGTTTTAACGCAAGCGATTGTTCGCGAAGGTTTGAAAAACGTAACAGCTGGGGCAAATCCAATGGGAATTCGCCGCGGAATCGAACTTGCAACACAAACAGCAGTAGAAGCTTTATCTGCAACTTCAAAAGAAGTTACTTCAAAAGAAGCTATTGCGCAAGTTGCAGCAGTGTCTTCACGCTCTGAAAAAGTTGGAGAATACATTTCTGATGCAATGGAAAAAGTTGGTAACGATGGTGTTATCACAATTGAAGAATCTAAAGGTATGGAAACAGAACTTGATGTTGTTGAAGGAATGCAATTTGATCGTGGATATCTTTCACAATATATGGTAACAGATACGCAAAAGATGAAAGCAGAATTAGAAAATCCATATATTTTAATTACGGATAAAAAAATTTCTAATATTCAAGATATTTTGCCAATATTGGAACAAGTTCTTCAACAATCTCGTCCATTGTTAATTATTGCGGATGATATCGAAGGCGAAGCATTAACAACACTTATTTTGAATAAAATTCGTGGAACATTTAATGTGGTTGCGGTTAAAGCTCCAGGATTTGGTGATCGTAGAAAAGAAATGCTTGAAGATATTGCTATTCTTACTGGTGGAACAGTTATTACAGAAGATGTCGGTTTAGAATTAAAAGAAACAAAAATGGATATGCTAGGAAATGCTGGCAAGGTTGCTATTGATAAAGATAATACAACAATTGTTGAAGGGTCTGGTAAAAAGGATGCAATTGCAAGCCGCGTTTCTGTTATTCGTGCGCAAATTGCTGAAACAACAAGTGATTTTGATAAAGAAAAATTACAAGAACGTTTAGCAAAACTTGCTGGTGGTGTGGCTGTTATTAAAGTTGGTGCGCCTACAGAAACTGAATTAAAAGAAATGAAACTTCGGATTGAAGATGCACTAAATGCAACTCGTGCAGCAGTTGAAGAAGGAATTGTTTCTGGTGGTGGAACAGCCTTTATCAATGCTGTACGTAAAGTTGTTGAATTAAAAGAAGAAGGCGATGTACAAACAGGTATTAATATCGTGTTACGTGCGCTAGAAGAACCAATTCGTCAAATTGCTGAAAATGCTGGACATGAAGGTTCTGTTGTTGTTGATCGTTTGAAGAAAGAAAATGTTGGAGTTGGATTTAATGCAGCAACGGGTGAGTGGGTAAATATGATTGATGCAGGAATCGTTGACCCAACAAAAGTAGCGCGTTCTGCTTTGCAAAACGCTGCGTCCGTTGCTTCATTAATTCTGACAACAGAAGCAGTAGTAGCTTCTAAGCCAGAACCACCGTCTGCGCCTACTCCAGGAGGAGGAATGCCTGGTGGAATGGATCCATCAATGATGGGCGGATTTTAAGTTTTTTAATGACAAATAATAAGCAAGTGTAGGAGGTTAAATATTAATAATTATGCTGACTACACTACTTATTACCTTTGTCTATTGTCTAGATATAAAAAAGCGTTAGAAATTGATTTTATGATTTCTAACGCTTTTTTATTTATTCGCGATTTTTTTAATAATATATTCATATGCGAACCGTTGTAATCTTCCCAAGATATTGGATCAAAGACGTTTGATAGCACAAAGAGAATATTTGTTACACTTAAGGTTTTGATTCTTGTAATCCAATTTTTCAATGAAATTAAGATAGAAGTGTTTGATATTTAGATTATTATTCTCGCAATATTTTCTAGAAATTCCAGTGTTGATTAGAGCTATACGTATATTCATTTAAGTAATTACCTCCACTTAGATCATTAACGCGTTCTTAATCAATTTTTGTAATTTTCATCCATTTATCATGACCAACTAATCCATCAAGCTTTTCCATTTGACGATCTGGGAATATTTCACGGTAAAGCTTTTTTATATTTTTTTGTTCAAAATCAGTCTTTGAGAGGATATCTATTTTTATAGAAGGACAGCCATTTTGTTCCAGATAATTTTTCAAAGCCTCAGAAGTAGAATGATTAATATACTTTTTAAAGACATGTCTGATTTGACGAATAAATTTTGCATATTGATCAGGAATTAAATTTTGAAGTTGGCTTTCATTGCCATTTTGATACAACCATTGTGAGAATTTATTAATCTCCAGTTTATTTTCTTCTTTGGTTTTATAATAATTTGCTGAAAATAAATAGTATGATTTCTTACCAACCATAATATTAATTTCTGGTGCGCTTAGCATCCATACAGGATTAGTATTTAATATCAATCTATCTAAGTCTTGAATGGGATTAGCATTTAACTGAATTGTTTGGCGTTGAGAGTCATATACCAATAAATCGATTATGATACTGCCGTTTTTACTAAGCACTTTCACTCCAGTTAAATAATCATCTAATAACATATAACGAGCTGTACTCCAATCAAATAAAATTTTATCAAAGTAGTTAAAATACTTTTGAGGTGTTTGAGATAATTTACAATCTATATGAAAATTAATTAATTGTTCTATCTTTTTATTAATTTTATGTTCATCTTTATTAATTTCATCCTTAGTTAAAGGCTCCCCTAAAAAAGGATTTTGGGTATAAATTTCGTATTTACGATTCTTTAGCAACTTCATTCGGCGTAGATACTCATGTTGCTTAAATTTAATTACCTCTTTACTAGAATCTTCTCTAATCATATTTGATATAGCTGTTCCGATTTAAAACAATCTGTAGTATAATTAAACAATGGCATATTCTAAAGACATGCGAGAAATGGTCTTAAAATACCTCGCAAAGGGACATACTTATGAAGAAGCGCGTAAGGAATTGGGTGTAAGCGTAAGCACAATAAAAGCGTGGAAAAAACTTTTAAACGAAACAGGAA
>JAIRWP010000028.1 GCA_031268845.1 Lactobacillales bacterium
ATTTTATTTCCTCAATTCTTATTTATTAATATGATTACATATTACCTGAACTTTTGGAAAAATGCTACATTTGGATTCTATAATATCCTCTTTTGATTTTCAAGTTGATTGACTATATAATAAGGAATTCTGCCACATAAGTTTTAAAAATTTCAGCAAAAATATTTAAGGCTTTGTCAACTAAAGTGTGTAAGTAAATTTTTTTTGAACGTCTTATGCCGACCAACGAACAAATTGTTCAGAGAGAGGCTCGCCTACCCGGCGACAGAGGGAGAATATTTTTACCGTAAATAAGCTTGTCGCTGATTTTTACTTTTCATTATTTAGGACATTATCACTTTTCAATGACAAACAAGTAGAGATGGAAAGCAGCCAGTATTTTTTAATTTAAACTATTGTGTTAATTTAGGAATTTATCAATATACATTTATACCTTGGGAAAAAGTACAAGAAAGAATTGATCATTGGCATAGGCAGCAAAATGCTAGAGCTACAGTTGGTAGTAGTCCTTTTGATTTCAGTAAAATAAAATTCGGTACAAAAAGTTAAACATTATCAAAGTAGATCGCAGATGATTTTAATTGATCATTTGCCCTTTTAACCACCGTGTACGGATATGTACACGGTGGTTCAGTTTTTTGTATATAAAGTTATCCTTAGAAATCTTGTGTTAATAATTTGGATCATTTTTCCGCTCTATAAAATTTATCAAGAAAAAGACAAGTTAACAGATTCTTAAGTGATTTAATTGTTCTTGGTTTAAATATTGGTGTTAAATGGCAGTAGAAGAAAAAAAGCCACTGAAGCGCAATTAACGTTTATAATTGGATAAGAGGTGGTGAAGGATGTTTAATAAAATTTTAATTGCTAATCGTGGAGAAATTGCCGTGCGTGTGATTCGCGCAGCGCGTGAACTTGGAATTAAAACGGTGGCAGTGTACTCTGAAGCTGATTCAGAAGCGTTACATACTCATCTTGCAGATAAAGCAGTGTGCATTGGACCAGCCAAAGCACAAAATTCTTATTTAAATGTTAATAATATTTTAAGTGCTGCGATTGCAACAAAAGCTGAAGCTATTCATCCAGGTTTTGGTTTCTTATCGGAAAATTCCAAATTTGTGACCATGTGCGAAGAGTTGAATATTAAATTTATCGGACCAAGCAGTGGTGTTATGGATAAAATGGGCGATAAAATCAATGCTAGATCTGAAATGATTAAAGCTGGTATACCGGTAATTCCAGGATCTCCTGGAGAAATTTTCACGGTTGACGAAGCAGTGAAAATTGCTGAAAAAATTGGTTATCCAGTAATGCTAAAAGCCAGCGCTGGTGGCGGTGGTAAAGGCATCCGCAAAGTCGAGACATCTGAAGATTTGCCAGCTAATTTTATGAATGCACAACAAGAAGCAAAAGCTGCTTTTGGTAATGGCGCGATGTATATGGAAAAAGTCATCTATCCAGCGCGCCATATTGAGGTACAAATTTTAGGAGACAGTTATGGCAATGTTGTACATTTAGGTGAGCGTGATTGTTCTTTGCAACGCAATAATCAAAAAATCTTAGAAGAGTCCCCGTCGGTAGCAATTGATCCTAAAAAACGCACAGCTCTAGGAGAAGCAGCTTGTAAAGCAGCACGTCATGTCGGTTATGAAAATGCAGGAACGATTGAATTTCTCTATCAAGGCGGACAATTCTACTTTATGGAGATGAATACTCGCGTACAAGTGGAGCATCCTGTAACAGAATTTGTTACAGGTGTAGACATTGTTAAAGAGCAAATTCGAATTGCTGCTGGGGAAGTTTTGCGTTTGCGTCAAGAAGATATTGAATTTCGTGGCCATTCAATTGAATGTCGAATCAATGCCGAAAATCCGGCAGTAAATTTTGCTCCAGCTCCAGGAAAGATTTCAGAAATTTTCTTACCCAGTGGTGGTTTGGGGCTGCGAGTTGATTCAGCTGTGTATCAGGGGTATGAAATTCCGCCATTTTATGATTCAATGATTGCTAAGGTCATTGTGCATGGTGAAAATCGAATGGAAGCTCTGATGAAAATGCAGCGTGCTTTATTTGAAATGGAAGTTGAAGGGGTTACGACAAATACAGAATTCCAATTAGACTTAATCACTGATCCAAAGGTGGTTGCTGGAGATTATGATACCAGCTTTCTAATGGAAGAATTTTTGTCGAATTGGCGACCAAAATTAGACTAGGCTCTCTTTTGGCTTCAAACAAGAAAATCATCGCTAAAAAAGTTGCAGAATCTTAACATATTAGCAATCTTAATCCTATTTTTAACGGAGACATTTATGGCATTATTTAAAAAGAAAAAAGAATATATTCGAATTAATCCTTATCATGCAGAAAACGTAAAGCAGCGTCCGATACCTGATGTCCCGCATGAGATGTTTACAAAATGTCCAGCATGCAAGCAATTTATTTATGCAAAAGACTTGGGAGCTGTAAAGGTTTGTCCGCATTGTGCTTATAACTTTCGCTTAAGTGCCTTTGAGCGTTTGCAGCTTACAGTAGATGATGGCACATTTGTTGAGTGGGATACTGGTATGAAAACGCAAGATCCGCTTAACTTTCCAGGATATCAGGATAAGTTAACCAAAGCAAAGGCCAATACTGGTTTAGAAGAAGCAGTAATTACAGGTGTGGCAAAAATTTTAGGACGTAAGACAGCTCTTGCTATTATGGATTCCAATTTTATTATGGCCAGCATGGGAACCGTGCTGGGTGAAAAAGTAACGCGTTTATTTGAAAAAGCTACGGAGTTGTCTTTGTCGGTAGTGATTTTTACCGCTTCAGGTGGAGCGCGGATGCAAGAGGGGATTTTATCCTTAATGCAAATGGCTAAGATTTCTGCTGCAGTAAAGCGTCATAGCAATGCCCATTTGTTGTATATCACAGTTTTAACAGATCCAACAACAGGTGGAGTAACGGCAAGTTTTGCAATGGAAGGTGACATTATTTTGGCGGAGCCACAGTCAATTGTTGGTTTTGCAGGGCGGCGCGTGATTGAGCAAACGATGAAAACACAGTTGCCAGAAAATTTCCAAAAAGCAGAATTTTTGAAGGAACATGGTTTTGTCGATGCAATTGTGCCAAGAGGGGAATTACCTGAAAAAATAGCGGCCATTTTAAAGATTCATCAACAGCAGGAGGAGTAAGCTTGAGTGAGTTAAGTGCAAATGAGATTGTTAAGTTAGCGCGAGCTAAGGAGCGTTTGACGACTCGTGAGTATATTGCGGAAATTTTCACTGATTTTGTTGAGTTACATGGGGACCGTGCTTTTAGAGATGATTTAGCAATTGTTGGGGGCATAGCTTTACTTGAAGAGCAACCTGTAACAGTGATAGGGATGCAAAAAGGGCGAGACTTGAAGGAAAATATGGAAGTTAATTTTGGCCAACCTCATCCTGAAGGATATCGCAAAGCACTGCGTCTTATGAAACAAGCAGAAAAATTTAATCGAGCTGTGATCACTTTAATTAATACAGCTGGAGCTTTTTCTGGGGTAGGTGCAGAGAAGCGCGGGCAAGGAGAGGCGATTGCTAGGAACCTAATGGCGATGAGTGATTTAAAAGTGCCGATTATTGCCGTGATTATTGGTGAAGGTGGATCTGGTGGTGCACTGGCTTTAAGTGTAGCAAATCGTGTTTGGATGCTAGAGAATACAATGTACGCCATTCTTTCGCCAGAAGGTTTTGCTTCGATTCTTTGGAAAGATAGTACACGCGCAGCAGAAGCGGCAGAATCTATGAAATTAACAGCGCCGGAATTATTGAAAATGGGAGTGATTGATAAAATCATCCCAGAAACTTTTAATGGTGAACCTTTGGAGCCTGTAAAAATTGCCAACATAATAAAGAAGGCTTTACTTAAAGAATTGAAAGAGTTAAAAAAAATGGATGTTGAAGCATTGGTAGAGCAACGCTATCAACGTTTTCGTAAATTTTGATATCGAAAAAATGTGTAAGAGATCGTTAACAGGCTCTAGCCACATTCTTTGAAATATATTTGTAATAATAAAATGTTACGCTTGCTGGGTTAAAATTAAATTTATTTTCAAAACATTTGGGAGGAAATTATTCTCATGAGTATGATTGAGATGCAAGATGTCATTAAAAAGTACAGCAATGGCACAACAGCTATTCGCGGACTTGACGTAAGCATTGACCAAGGAGAATTTGTTTATGTGGTTGGTTCGTCTGGTGCGGGCAAGTCAACCTTTGTTAAATTGATGTATCGTGAAGAAAAAGCAACAGAGGGCAAAATTTTTGTTGCTAACTGGAATTTACTAAAATTAAAAAATCGTGAAGTGCCGTTTTTGCGGCGCGAAGTGGGCGTGGTATTTCAGGATTATAAGTTATTACCAAGGAAAACGGTATATGAAAATGTTGCTTATGCTATGCAAGTTATTGGTAAGAAACCCAGAGATATTAAAAAGCGGACAATGGAAGTTTTAGATTTAGTTAGTTTAAAACACAAAGTGCGGATGTTTCCAGATGAGTTATCTGGTGGTGAACAGCAACGTGTCGCAATTGCTCGCGCGATTGTTAACACACCTAAAGTTTTGGTGGCTGATGAGCCAACGGGAAATTTGGATCCAGAGAATTCTTGGGAAATTATGAATCTTCTGGAGCGCATTAATTTACAAGGAACAACGGTAATAATGGCTACTCATAATTCCCAAATTGTAAATACTTTGCGTCACCGTGTGATTGCAATTGAAAATGGCCGTATTATTCGCGATCAATTGGAAGGAGAATATGGTTACGATGATTAAAGCATTTTTACGACATGTTTGGGAAAGTTTGAAAAGCTTAAAACGTAATGGATGGATGAGCTTGGCCTCTACTTCAGCAGTGACGATTACTTTAATTTTAGCTGGTGTGTTTTTAACAGTCATTATGAATATAACAAAGATTGCTTCAGATATTGAAAATGATGTAAATGTTACGGCTTTTATCGATATTGGAACGAACAAAAAAGAAATGGATGCGCTTAAAAAAGATATCCAGAAGGTAAGTCATGTTAAAAAGATTAAATTTTCTGGAAAAGATGATCAGTTAAAGAATATTCAATCAGCGCTTGGTGATGCTTGGGAGTTATTTCAAGGGGACAGCAATCCGCTTTATGATATCTTTATTGTTAGTACGGACAGTCCGAGTAGTACTAAAGAAGTGGCTAAGAAGATTGGTGATATCAAGCATATTTATAAGGCCGATTATGGTGGAGCAAGTTCAGATCGTTTAATTGCTTTTACGAAAAATATTCAAACTTGGGGCTTGGGTGCTGCTGGTTTGCTGTTATTTGTGGCGATTTTCTTAATTTCGAATACAATTCGAATTACGATTATTTCGCGGCAAACGGAGATTCAAATTATGCGTTTAGTTGGTGCGCAAAATGGTTTTATCCGTTGGCCTTTCTTTCTTGAAGGAGCATGGATTGGTTTGATTGGCGCAATTGTGCCGGTTGTACTTATTTGGGTTAGTTATAAAACTATTTATGGAGTGTTAAATCCAGAATTAATGCGTTCGCATTATTCAATGTATAATCCAGGAAATTTCTTGCCGCAAATTACAGGTCTAGTTACATTAATCGGAATCTTTATTGGCTCATTTGGTTCTGTAATCGCAATGCGTAGATTTTTGAAATTATAGTATATTTAGGTTGAAACAAATGTTTCAGCCTTGCAGTAAAGCGAAATGTTGTTTCTTTTTGTGTGATGGGAAAATTTTTGAAGAAAATTTTAGAGCTATATGCATTTAATGGTGGTGGCTAAAGTTTCCATAAAAAGTAGCAGGTAAATTTATGAAAGCGAATTATTTATTAAAAAAAGAAGCAAAAGCTATTTTATCGGGCAATCATCTTGCGTTTGCCATACTGTCTTTTATGCCGTTTTTGTATAACGGTGGAAATTTTTCTAGTTGGTGGTTTAATAAATTGTATAATCGACAAACTTTTTTTTCATCAAATAAATGATTTCAAAAATACCTTTTCAACATCAAATTTTAACTTTTTCTATTTTACAGGTATGTATTATTCAAAGCTATTTTTTCATCTTTGTGCCGTAACTTTGTTTTCATTTTTTTTAACGTGGATAAGATGGCTTGCTTTAGGATTGATACATAAAGAAATACCATATGCGCAAGGCTATCTTGCTAGATTTTCTCCATTGAATAAACCATTTGTTTTTTTAGGAGCTTTAATTCTTAAGGAGCTTTATTTGTTTTTTTGGACGTTGTTGTTTATTATCCCTGGTTGTGTAAAACACTACTCTTATGCGATGACTTATTTTATTTTAAAAGAAGAAGGGATAACTGTTGATGAAGCAATTACGCGTAGTCGCAAATTGATGCATGGGCATAAGTTTCGTTTATTTTTATTAGATATCAGTTTTCTTCCGTGGTACATATTGACGGTGATCACTTGCGGTTTAGCATCCTTTTGGACAATGCCATATATTTTGGCGACCAAAACAGCTTTTTATAAAAATTTAACGATGAAAAGAGGGGGTTAGGCTTCTCTTTTTTTGCTAAAGAAACCTAGACCAAAAGGAACGGTGCTTTCAGTTTTGTTAAAAATGCGTTTAAAGTTTGTATGATGTCGAATCCAAATGAAACTTGCTAAAGCAATGATAATAATATCTAGTAAAGGGTCAAAATTTGGGACAATAAACCAGTGAAACATAGGTGATAGCAATACTAAAATTACTGTACTTACGGAAACACCCAAACTGGCAAAGCTAACCATACTAGTTAGAAAAAGGAAAAGTGAAAAAACAACAATAACAAAAATAAAAAGCCAAGGATTATAGCCTAGCAATAGTCCTCCGCTAGTTGCAACTGCTTTTCCGCCTTTAAAGTGGGCAAAGATAGGAAAGGTGTGTCCTAGCACAGCGCAGGCGCCAAAAATTAAAGGATTTACTTCGTGTATATGAAAGATTAAAGGCAAAATAGTGGCAAGAGCTCCTTTAAGCATATCTAATATTAAAACAATAATTCCTGATTTTACTCCTAATGCACGAAATGTATTAGTTGCTCCTGTATTGCCAGAGCCGCATTCACGAAGATTTTTATGGAAAAATATTTTTCCAATCCATAAACCAAAAGGTATGGAACCAATTAAATATGCTAGTAACAGTAGTGGTAGTAGTTTCATAAGTTCAATATCTCCTTAGTAGATTTTTAGAGTCTGTTAACAATTATGGCTTCTAGGTCGTGGATTAAAGGTATTTTAAAAATAAAACTTTTAGATTTTCGTATAAAGTGCAAATATCACCGAAACAGTGTATCATGGTTTAGAATATATGGAAAGGTGACCAATAATTGTGCAAATACTTTCATAGCATGATTTGCTTTCTTGAAATAAAGTTTATTTCAGAGTAGCCTGAAATCTGAAAATATATGTTGAAGTTTGAAAGGAGTCGACTTTTATGCCAAGCTTGTTTTCAAGAAGTGGTAATCGTTTTGCCTCATCTGGTGTAACTGAAATACTTCCATCAGAAGTAATTGATAGTATATGGTTTGTGATAGATATGGATTTACAAGGTTTTTATGAATTGAATGATTTATTAGTATTTGAACTAAAAAATAATTTCGGAAATCTAAGTTTTTATTTTTCACAAGAGGATGAGATTACTCAAATGGGAATTGATACTAAATTTAGTTATTCTGCACTTTATCCTTCTAAAATTTTTGTCGGTGATGATGGTGATAAGCAGACAATTTTTTTACCAAAAGAATTTAAAACGGAACAAATTTTATAATCTGCTTAAAATCAACGATAGAAGGGATATTGATGCATGAAAAATAGAAGGAATCTTGTTTGGCATAATTTAGCTTTAATGAGTTTTGTAGTTGTTTGGGGCTTTGGAAATGTTGTCAATAACTTTGCAAATCAGGGTTTAACTGTTGTTTTTTCATGGATTTTGATTTTTGGTTTATATTTTATTCCGTATGCTTTGATGGTTGGAGAGCTGGGATCCACTTTTAAAGATGGTGCAGGTGGTGTGTCTAGTTGGGTAAAAAGTACGACAACTAAGCGTTTAGCTTACTTGGCAGGATGGACTTATTGGGTAGTTCATGTTCCTTACTTGGGCCAAAAACCACAAGGGATTTTAGTTGCTTTAGGTTGGATCGTGCGTCAAGATGGTGAATTAACAAATCGACTTTCAACTTTGATTTTGCAAGGACTTTGTTTAGGTATCTTTGTCTTTTTTTTATGGCTTGCTTCTCGAGGAATTTCTGCACTGAAAAAAATCGGAACAATTGCGGGTATGGCAATGTTTGTTATGAGTATTCTCTATATTTTACTGATGATTGCTGCGCCTATTATTCGTGGTGTACATATCGCAACGCCAAATATAAATTTGCATTCATTTATTCCAAAGTTTAATTTTCAATATTTTACAACGATTTCAATGCTGGTTTTTGCTGTTGGTGGTGCGGAAAAAATTTCTCCTTATGTTAATGATACGAAAGATCCTTCAAAGAATTTTCCTCGAGGCATGATTGCTTTGGCCGTAATGGTGGCTGTTAGCGCCATTTTAGGCTCAATTGCAATGGGAATGATGTTTGATGCAGATCATATTCCTAAAGATTTGATGATGAATGGAGCGTATTATGCTTTTCAAGAATTAGGGAATTATTACGGTTTGGGCAATTTTTTATTGATCGTTTATGCGATTGCTAATTTTTTGGCTCAAGCAGCAGCTTTAGCTTTTTCAATTGACGCTCCTCTTCGTGTATTAATCAATGATTCTGATGCGGAATTTTTGCCTAAGAAGATGCGTAAGATTAATGATCGCGAAACACCAGTGAACGGTTATCTTTTGACTTTAGTTTTAGTCAGTTTGATTATTATGATTCCTTCTTTTGGAATTGGAAATATGACCGAACTTTATAACTGGCTGCTAAATCTAAACTCTGTTGTGATGCCCATGCGTTATTTATGGGTGTTTTTTGCCTATTTTATGCTGAAAAAATTACGAGAAAAACGAAATTTAGAAAGTGAATATCAATTTGTTAAAAGTTCTACTTTAGGGCAAATTATTGGTTTTTGGTGTTTTGCCTTAACAGCTTTTGCCTGTATTTTAGGGATTGTACCAAAAGGTTTAAAAGCGGGTGTTGGTGATTGGTGGTTTCAATTAACTTTAAACATCGTTACACCATTTATTTTACTGGCACTAGGTTTATTAATGCCTGCAATTGTCAAATTGGGAAAGCGTAAGGAAAGAGGATAACAATGGCATCAGTGGTGGTTGTAGGGACACAGTGGGGGGACGAAGGAAAGGGCAAGATTACAGATTTTCTTTCAGAAAATGCAGAGGTTATTGCTAGATACCAAGGCGGAGATAATGCAGGGCATACGATTATTATTGATGGCGTTAAATACAAACTTCATCTTATTCCCTCGGGGATTTTTTACAAAGACAAAATCAGCGTAATTGGTAATGGCATGGTTGTTAATCCAAAGTCTTTGGTTGAAGAGCTAGCTTCTTTACACGATGCTGGCATTGTAACGGATAATTTACGAATTTCAGATCGTGCGCATATAATTTTGCCTTATCATATTGAGCTTGATCGCTTGCAAGAGAAAGCTAAGGGTGAAAATAAGATAGGGACAACGATTAAAGGGATCGGTCCTGCATATATGGATAAAGCTGCGCGAGTGGGAATTCGCATTGCCGATCTTTTAGATAAGGAAATTTTTGCAAAGCGTTTGCAAAGCAACTTAGAGGAAAAAAATCGGCAGTTTACAAAGATGTATGATGGCAAGGCAATGGAGTTTGCTGAAATTTTTGCTAAGTACTATGAATACGGGCAAAAAATAAAACAATATGTTGTGGACACCTCTGTCATCTTAAATGATGCCCTAGATCAAGGAAAACGCGTTTTATTTGAAGGAGCGCAAGGAGTGATGCTTGATATTGATCAAGGAACATATCCGTTTGTAACCTCATCAAATCCTGTAGCAGGTGGAGTAACGATTGGCTCAGGAGTTGGCCCTTCAAAGATTAGTAAAGTTGTTGGTGTTTGTAAAGCTTATACCTCGCGGGTGGGAGATGGACCATTTCCAACAGAGTTATTTGATGATGTAGGCGAGAAAATTCGCAAAGTTGGCAAAGAATACGGAACAACTACGAAACGTGCGCGTCGGGTAGGTTGGTTTGATTCGGTTGTGATGCGTCATTCAAAGCGCGTTTCAGGGATCACTAATCTTAGTTTAAATTCGATTGATGTTTTAACAGGGATTGTAACGCTTAAGATCTGTGTAGCATATGATTTAGATGGTAAGCGTATTACGCATTATCCTGCTTCTTTGAAAGATTTGCAGCGCTGCAGGCCGATTTATGAAGAGTTACCTGGATGGATTGAAGATATTACAAAGGTTAGATCACTTGAAGAATTACCAGAAAATGCTCGTAACTATGTGCGTCGTGTTGGCGAGTTAGTGGGTGTTAGGATTTCGACTTTTTCTGTAGGACCAGATCGTATGCAGACAAATGTTTTGGAATCTGTATGGTTGTAAAAATTATTATGAAAAATTTGTCGATCGTTTTTCAATCACTAGATGTCTATTTTTGAATTTCCTCTTTATAGTCATTATTAATACATACAACTTGTTTTTCGCCACCACGAATTTTTTTCTCAATAAGATATTTACCACATTTTGGACAATCGCGACCAACTGGTTTTTCCCAAGAAGTAAATTCGCACTCAGGATAACGCGAGCAGCCAAAAAACAAGCGATTTTTCTTAGACTTGCGTTCCACAACTTGTCCTTTATGACAAACTGGGCATATAACGCCAATTTCTTTAATAATTGGCTTTGTATTGCGACATTCTGGGAAATTACTGCAGGCATAAAATTTTCCATAGCGGCCTAGCTTAATAACCATTGGATGGCCGCAAATATCGCAATCAAAACCAGCTGGTTCGTCTTTAATTTGCACTTTTTCCATATTTTCTTCGGCGGCAGACAATTCCTTTTCAAAAGGTTTAAAGTATTGATCAACAACTTGGCGCCATTTTTCATTTCCATGTTCAATCTCATCAAGATTTTGTTCAACATCTGCTGTAAAGCCGACATTAACAATGCCAGGAAAAAATTCAGAGATTAACTTATTAACAATTTCACCTAGTTCAGTTGGTTCAAAGCGTTTTGAAACTAACTTTACATAATAACGACGCTGAATGGTTTCAAGCGTTGGCGCATATGTTGAAGGGCGGCCTACACCATTTTCTTCTAAAATTCTGATCAACATTGCTTCACTAAAACGTGCAGGTGGCTGCGTAAAGTGCTGATTAGGTTCGATATTAACTGATTGAACCGTATCGCCTTCTTGCATGTTAGGGAGCATATTATCCTTATCTGTATCGTTATAAATTGCTGTATAGCCTTTAAATTTAATTTTAGAGCCATTGGCTACAAAAAGAACGCCATTTTGTTCCAAACGAGCTTTCATGGTGTCGAAAATAGCAGGTTTCATCTGACTAGCTACAAAACGATTCCAAATTAATGTATAAAGTTTTAGTTGGTCTTTATCTAAAAATTTTTCCATCATTTCTGGTGTGCGCAAAGCACTTGTTGGGCGAATCGCTTCATGCGCATCTTGGGTACCTTGCGCGTTTTTAACTTTGCGTTTGCCATGTGCGGAGTATTCCTTGCCAAAAGTATCTGTAATAAAGGCAGCAGCTTCAGCTTTGGCAATCTCAGAAATTCGTGTTGAATCTGTACGCATATAGGTGATTAACCCTACTGTACCTTCTTTGCCAAGAGTAATTCCTTCATATAGCTGTTGGGCAACTATCATTGTTTTGCGTGTACGAAAGTTAATTTTATTTACTGCATCTTGCTGCAAACTTGAAGTGGTATAAGGTAAAGGAGCATTACGTTTACGTTCTTTTTTTTCAACCTTAATAACGGCAAAAGTCTTGCTTTTTAACTTTTGAATCACTGTTTGGACATCTTCAGCGTTTTTAAGCTTTTGCTTTTTACCATCAACACCCCAAAAGCTAGCTTTAAACTTTTTCTTACCTTTTATAAAATTCCCATCAATTGTCCAATACTCTTCTGGAATAAAGGCGCGAATCTCTTTTTCTCGGTCAATGATCATTTTTAAAGCTACTGATTGTACTCGTCCAGCAGAAAGCCCTTTTTTCACCTTTTTCCAAAGAATTGGGCTGATTGAATAACCCACCAAACGATCAAGTACACGTCTAGCTTGCTGCGCATCTACTAGATCAAGATTAATTGTTTGCGGATTTTTAAATGCTTCCTTAACAGCGTCTTTTGTAATTTCATTGAAAACAACGCGATTATGATCTTTTAAATCTAAACTTAAAATATAAGCTAAATGCCAAGAAATAGCCTCTCCTTCGCGATCCGGGTCACTTGCAAGGTAAACTTTTTTAGCTTTTTTAGCCGCTGTTCGAAGTCCTTTAATAATATCGCCTTTACCACGAATATTAATATAATATGGTTCGTAATTATTCTTTATATCAACGCCCATTTTGGATTTGGGCAAATCTCGAATATGGCCTATACTAGCTACAACTTTATAATTTCGTCCTAAATATTTTTCGATAGTTTTCGCTTTAGCAGGTGATTCTACAATTACTAAATTTTTCTTAGCAGTTGCCATTTTATCTCCTTTTTAATATTCCGAGTGGCTTTTTAGAGCCTGTTAACTTGTCTCCAGAATTGCGCAATTATTTTTAAAACAGCTCGTATGGTAGACTAATAAAAAAGAATTTGTCAAGTTTTATTTTTAATTAGCTTTTGAAAAAGCGCTCAATTTGACAGATCTGTGAAAAACAAGTAGCATAACACACGGTATTGTTTACTCCATTTTGTGGCCCCGGAAACCGAGAAATGAATGTAAAATTTAAAGGAGACTTTATAAATATGATGCGTACAACATATATGGCAAAGTCAAATGAAGTAGAGCGTAAATGGTACGTGGTAGATGCTACAGATATCTCTTTGGGACGTCTTAGTACGGTTGTTGCTTCTGTTTTGCGTGGTAAAAATAAACCCACTTATACACCACACATGGACACAGGAGACTTTGTTATTGTTATTAATGCTGAAAAAATAGCTTTAACTGGCAAAAAAGCTAAAGATAAAATTTATTATCGCCATTCAATGTATCCTGGTGGTTTAAAATCAATTTCTGCTGGTGAATTACGTGATAAAAATGCTCGTTGTTTGATTGAGAATTCTGTTAAAGGAATGTTGCCAAAAAATACTTTAGGGCGTAGTCAAGGGATGAAATTACATGTATATATAGACTCAAAACATCCACATCAAGCGCAAAAGCCAGAAATTTTAGATATTAAAGATTTAGTATAATTTATCTTAGGGAGGAAAATTAATTGGCACAAGTACAATATATAGGTACAGGTCGTCGTAAAAATGCAGTTGCTCGTGTGCGCTTAGTGCCGGGTAATGGAAAAATTACTGTCAATAAAAGGGACGTTGAAGATTATATCCCATATGCAAATCTTCGCTTGGTTATTAATCAGCCATTTGGTGTTACAAAAACAACTGGTGCTTATGATGTTTTTGTAAATGTTCATGGCGGAGGTTATGCAGGTCAATCAGGAGCAATTCGTCATGGGATTGCACGTGCTTTACTGCAAGTTGACTTAGATTTTCGTTTAGCGCTTAAAAAAGCAGGTTTGCTTACTCGTGATGCGCGGATGGTTGAGCGTAAGAAACCAGGACTTAAGAAAGCTCGTAAAGCTTCGCAATTCAGTAAACGTTAAAATAATATTATTGGTGTCATTCACTTTTGAAAATGTCTTAAAAATCTCTTTTCAAGATAGGAGAATTTTTCACCTTTTTCCTTGCCAATGAGCCTTTGTTCGTGTGATGTTGTGGAGCAACTTTCTGGAAATAAATCCAGAGAAACGGCTCCACATTGCTAATTGCAATTATCACACGAACACTCATTAGCAAGGGGTGAAAAATGGGATATTTAAAATTTTTGAGACATTTTTACGCGTCAACTTTTAAGACATTTTCATGTTTCAATGACA
>JAIRWP010000052.1 GCA_031268845.1 Lactobacillales bacterium
ACAGTTGGTAGTGGTCCTTTTGATTTCAGTAAAATAAAATTCGGTACAAAAAGTTAAACATTATCGAGTAGATCGCGGATAATCTTAATTGTTGAACCGCCGTGTACGGATATGTACACGGTGGTTCAATTTTGTATAGAAAATCATTCATCCTTAAAAATCTTGTATGGTATATATGATATGAATTGGATCGTTTTTCCGCTCAGTTATACCCTAAAAATTTATCAAAAAGGAAGCCTTAAAAATTACAATAGGCAATGGCAGTATTGAGATCAAATAATTAAGGATGGAAAAAATATATGTCGATTATGAACATTAATGAAATTAAAAAAATTTTACCCCATCGGTATCCATTTTTATTAATTGACCGAGTGGAAGAGTTAATTGCAGGAGAGCGAATTATTTGTAAGAAAAATGTGACGGCAAATGAAGAGTTTTTCAACGGTCATTTTCCTAAAGAGCCTGTGATGCCAGGAGTGTTGATTGTAGAAGCGTTAGCGCAAGCAGGAGCGATAGTGCTTCTTTCCTTACCAGATTTTAAAGGAAAGACAGCATATTTTGGTGGAATGGACAAGGTGAAATTTCGGCGGAAAGTTGTACCTGGGGATACGTTAAAGCTAGAAGTTGAAATTTTGAAGCTTCGCAACGGTGCTGGAATTGGCCAAGGTGTCGCCACTGTAGAAGGGAAAAAGGTCGCTGAAGCGCAGTTAACGTTTATGATCGGAGGGGAGGTCCTTTGACGACAAAAGGCACAATTATGGAGACAAGTTAACAGGCTTTGAGCGTTTCTTCATCTTAAACGTTTGCGAAAGTAAACCATTGTTGAAGAATCAAAAGGTTTTTCTTCTTGATAACCTAGTCAGCCAATAAAGAACTGAAAATACGGATTTTCTTGAATTTGAAGGACAACTTTCCTCATCAAGAAAAATTGAATTCTCGTTGAATAAGCAACGAACCTAATACCATACGAAGAGATTTTGCGATATTTCCTTTTTTTGTGGTTTGACAAAAAATTAATAAGTGATACTCTAGGAGCTTGTTAACGATCTCTCTATTGATGAATCCCGTTATGCAAGTTGTAATCAAGCGAAGCTTGAAACAACTTGTAATAACCCGACAGGTTTTTTTGAGAAATTTTTATGCATTTTTAGGTTAAAAGCACAGCTTTTAGGTAACGGATAAAAGAAAACGAAGTTTTCTTGTCACCGTAAATGCAGGTTTAGTGGTGCTAAATCGAGGCTTTTTGACGAAGAAAGGCAAAAAATTGCCAAAAAAGTCGCAATTATGGAGATCGTTAACAGGCTCTAGGAGCTTGCGATATTATTGAGCGTTGTTATGTAGAGTTAAAAATGTTTCCTTAAGCGAGGTTTTGATTTTGACAGAGCTGGATGTTTTAAATGAGGAGTGCGAATTTATTCTTGGGCGCGTTGATCGCATTTTTTATCAGAATCCAGCCAATTTTTATAAGGTTGTGTTGGTTTTTATTCAAGAAACTAATATGGATTTTTCAGATAAAAAAATCGTTGTGACAGGTAGCATGGGACGTCTGCAAGAAGATAGTGATTACCGTTTTTATGGTAAATTGGTGGAGCATCCAAAGTATGGTAAGCAACTGCAAGTGGAAAGCTATGAGCAAGAAACACCTAGCTCAGGAAAGGGGCTGATTGCTTATTTATCAAGTGATCAATTCCCTGGAATTGGCAAAAAAACGGCTGAGAAAATTATTGAAATTTTAGGTTTAAATGCTTTAGAAGAGATTTTAGAAAATCCCGATATTCTGCAAAAAGTTCCTCATTTAAATAAAGCTAAACAAGAGTTGATTGCAGAAGTACTTCGTAAGAATCACGGAATGGATAAAGCGATTGTAAGTTTGAATCAATGGGGTTTTGGCAGTTATCTGGCAGTTTCCATTTATGAAAAATATAAAGATAGAACGCTTGAAGTGATTCAGCAAAATCCCTATCAGTTGGTTGAAGATATCAACGGAATTGGTTTTAAAAAAGCCGATACAATTGCTGAGCAATTAGAAATTGCTTATGATTCACCTGAGCGGGTTCAAGCAGCGATTATTCATGAGTTGTTTCAGTATTCTTTAACAACAGGAAATACTTATATTGAAGCTGAAGAATTGCTAGTTATTGTGCAAAAAACATTAGAGGATGCACGAAATAAATTTATTGAGCTTAAGTTAGTTGCTGATCAGATAATTTATCTTGGAGAAAATGCGCGCATTGGCCAGGATGGAACTAAATTATTTGAAAAATCTTTGTATTATGCAGAATGCGGGATTGCAACTTCTTTAGTGTGTTTGTTGGGTCAGAAAAAAACGCTTAAATATAGCCAAAAAAATATCGATCAAAAAGTTCAAAAAATTGAACAGCAGTTTTCAATTTCCTACGGAGATTCACAAAAAAAGGCTATTGAAGAAGCAATTACTTCTCCTTTTTTTATTTTAACTGGTGGTCCAGGGACGGGGAAAACAACGGTTATCAACGGGATTGTTCACCTTTTTGCACAACTAAACGACTTATCGCTTGATATCAATGACTACCGTAAAGATCCTTTTCCTATTTTATTAGCAGCGCCAACCGGCAGGGCTGCTAAACGAATGAACGAGACAACGAATTTGCCAGCAGTAACGATTCATCGTCTGCTTGGTTTATCAGGTCAGGAGAAAATTCCGTTAGATGATACGCCAGAACTTAAAGGCGGTTTATTGATTGTCGATGAATTTTCGATGGTTGATACATGGCTGGCTAATTTATTATTCAAAGCGATTCCATCTGGCATGCAGGTGATTTTTGTGGGTGATAAGGATCAATTGCCTTCAGTTGGCCCTGGTCAAGTGTTGTGTGACTTATTAGAAGTCTCTGATATTCCAAAAGTGGAATTAGTTGATATTTATCGTCAAAAAGAAGAATCTTCCATTATACCTTTGGCTCATGAAATTAAACGCGGCAGCTTGCCCGGTGACTTTACGCAGAATCAAAAGGATCGCTCTTTTTTTGCAGGCGATGCTTACAAAATAGAATCTTTCATTAAGCAGATTGTCGCCAAAGCTAAAACAAAAGGCTTTACAGCGCAAGATGTTCAAATCTTAGCACCGATGTATCGTGGAACGGTGGGGATTGATGCTTTAAATAAAATGATGCAAGAAATCTTTAATCCTAATCTTAACGACAAACGTAAAGAAGTTAAAACACCGTATAATGTTTATCGGATAGGAGATAAAGT
Organism: Lactobacillales bacterium; assembly: GCA_031268845.1. GTDB lineage: Bacteria > Bacillota > Bacilli > Lactobacillales > Streptococcaceae > JAIRLR01. The sequence goes on from JAIRWP010000052.1 coordinate 3,235, forward strand.
ACTGCATTTGGTAAATGATCCTGAGCAAAATGTGTTTAATGGAGACTTCGGGGTGATTACGGGCATTATTTATGCAAAAGACTCTGCAGATCGTTTGGATGAGTTGATCATTGATTTTGATGGGATAGAAGTCGTTTATAATCGTAATGAATGGCAGAAAATTACTTTAAGTTATGCTTGTTCGATTCATAAAGCTCAGGGTTCAGAGTTTAAATTAGTGATCTTGCCGATGTTGCTTCAATATTATCGAATGCTTAAGCGCAATCTTTTGTACACGGCGGTTACAAGAAGTAAAGAGATTTTAATTTTACTTGGAGAAGAACAGGCTTTTAAAAACTGTGTTTTATCAGAAGATGTTAATCGCAAAACAATGCTGAAAAAGCGCATTGAAACAAAAGGTTTAACCATGATTGTGGATGCCAAAGAGGCTTTACAAATTGATGAAGTACCTGAAGAAAATACCTATCAAAAAGAAGCAGATTATCTTACGATACAAAACATTGAGCGCGAAGAATTTGATCCCATGATTGGTATGGAGGGGATTACTCCGTATAATTGTAATCTATCTTAACCCTCCGTGCTAAGCGCGGGTGAATAAAACAATTAGTGCTTTTACATAGAGTAACAAAGTAAAAGCCCCTATCTTGATACAATGACAATTTTTAGACCGAAGAATACTATTTGAAAATTATTTTTAGTTACGGTATCATTTCACTATCGGTAGATCAAATAACTTGACAAGAGAGAAGGAGATGCGCATGATGTCAACGAGCAACGAGCAACGAGCAACGAGCAACGAGCAACGAGCAACGAGCAACGAGCAACGAGCAACGAGCAACGTAGATTTTTTGAAAATTGGAGAAAGTGTTTTTTACCGAGCAAATGCGCCTTGAAAAAAGAGGGATTTGGTGGGTTATTTGTGGTGTGATCTACTAATAAAATCTTTCATCACCTTGATTTTGTAGGGTTGTGAAATGTTAAATTGGACCTTAATTTAAAAAAATCACCATCAAATCGCAAAAATATAAAAGATGTCGCAGAAAAGTATTAAATATTGATATCTTTTAGTTGAAATTAGTATCAATGCTGACGTAATTATGCACGACAAATTTCAAACTTATTAAATTTGATATGCCTAAGTGTGGATATTAAATAGATCTTTTGCAAGGTATTTTATATGTTTAACTTGGACATTGAACATGCTACATTCTTTATTCAAATTGAAAGGGGGTGAGAAATATGGAAGGTTTTTCAATTATAGAGTTTAATGAATTAGATACTGATTTTGCTGTACTCTCGCGAGCATTCTTAGGTTTTACTAATTGCTGCCATAAAAGATAATCTAAGAAGAGAAGGTATTAAAATTTATTTTTTAAATTTTAAATATCTTCTCCTTTTACGGAGAAATTAAAAATGAAAGTAAACGATTTTATATTAGAAAAAATTAATAATAATCATTATTTTTACAGTATATCTACTGGGGCAATAAGCAAAATCTCTGCAAAGATCTATATGGATCTTGAAAATTCTTTTACAGATGCTATTAGCGAGGATACAAAAAATTTAATGGACTACATTTATAATAGTCCGCCTATTAAAAAGAAGCATTCAAAAACTGATTCAGGGAATTATTTAGGCAACTTAGTGTTTATTTCATCGGAGTTTTGTAACCTAAAGTGTAAATATTGTTTTGTTAATAAAGGCAACTACCATCAAACAAAGCCGCAAAGTATGTCCTTTGAATGCTATAAAGAAGCTGTTGAATATGTATTAAATAAACACACTGGAATAAAAAATATTTGCTTTTTTGGAGGAGAACCCTTAATTAATTTTAAAGAAATACAAAAATTCATAAAATATTACAGACAACTTGTAAAAATAAATGGTTTGATTTCATCAAATATTGGAGTCATTACTAATGGAACTTTAGTAAATGAAAAAATTGGTAAATTTTTAGAAGAAAATAATATTAATGTTACTTTAAGTATAGATGGCCCTAAAAGTATAAATGACTCTGGAAGAGTTTCTGATGTTTTTTCAAGTGTATATGATAAAGTAATTTTTAATTTTAAAAATTTTTATTTTTCAAAAAAACTATTAGCTGTCGAATCAACAATTACTAATTACCATATAAAAAATTATAATCAGAATGCAGTTGCAAAATGGATAAAAGATTTAGAACAAATAAATTTTGATTTTATTGCATTTTTGCCAGCAGTAACAGAAGATAAGGATACAAAAATATCAGATATTAATATACTAAAAAAAATATATAGTGATATTGTTGATTATTACTTTGAATTATTATCCAATGAAAATAGTATAAAATCTATTGAAATCGGAGTGTTAGGAATGATTCATGGAATAATAGGTAAATCATACATTGGTAATTGTGCAATAGCAAATTCACTCTTAGTTACACCGCGGGGTGATTTATATCCATGCCAAGCTTTTTATGAATCTAAAACATACCAAATAGGTAATCTGAAAAATGATAAAGATGTTATAATTTATGAAGAACTTGCTAATTTAGATAGACTAAATGTCCCAAAATGTCAAAATTGTATTGCAAAATATTTATGTGGTACTTGGTGCGTTGGAATGAACAACGCTATAAATGGAAAAATGGAATCTACGATAAATTTGTCGTGTATTGCTACACAAACAACAATGGAACGGACATTGAAAAATCTATTTAAAATAATTGATAATAAAGAAAAATATAATAAATTTATTAAAAACATTCAATATTTAATTAAATTACAAGATAATGCCAAGCTAGTTTCTAAGAAATGAGGTGCATAAATGTGGATATTTTAAAATTAATAACATTGGAATTTCAAAAAATGAAAATTAAAAAAAAATCATTGCTTAAAACATTTTTAATAATATTTGGTTGTATTCTCCTTGTTACAATAATGAACTCAGAATTTGGAAGTTCTATTTTTGATGTACAAACACTAGAAGAAGCAAAAGAATCATTTCTTGAGATGCCTATTCTGACAGAAATGGTATATTTAATTTACATGGCTGTCTTGTTAAATAAATTTATTATTTCCGAATTTTCTAAATATAAAGCAAAAAATATTTTTATTTATCCATACAGTAGAAAACAATTAATATTATCAAAACTATTTTGTGTTTGTATTATTACTTTTTTTGAACTGATACTGATAGAGGTGATGCAATATACATTATTAAGTTTTTTATCCCCAAGCTCATTTAAATATAACTTTTGTGGTGTAGGTGGCTGGATAAATATTTTAACAAAATTATTAGAAATGCTAATAACTGTAATGTACGGAATAATATCATTATATTTTGGTGTTATTTTAAAATCTTCCAATGCTACAATTACTGCATCAATTCTTATCATCGCATTTGGTATGGGAAGTATAGGAGATTTTTCTCTAAGAGAATTTCCATTAACCCCTATATTATTTAGCGCATTAGGGATTTTTTTAACAATAATGTTATTAAAAAAAATAAGCTATATGGATGTTTTATAAAAGAGAGGTACATGAAGAATGACAGTGGTTGCTAAATTGGAAAATGTTTCAAAAATAATAAAGGGAACAATTTTAATTGATAATGTAGACTTAGAGGTACATGAAGGAGAAATTTTAGCACTTATTGGTGAAAATGGTGCTGGTAAAACATCTTTAATGAAATTATTATTTATGTTTTTAACACCTACAACTGGAAAAATAGAATTATTCGGGCAAAATATCGTAAATAATAGCAAGTCATATAAATTGTATAACAAAATGGAAAGTATCATAGAAACGCCTTTATTTGATGAAGAAATGACTGCAAAACAAGTATTAGAATTTCATTGTAAGTACATGTCATATCAAGATGATAAAGCAATTGAGAAAACATTGAATTTATTAGGAATATATCAAGATAGTGATAGGAAAATAAAAGAATTTTCTTTGGGAATGAAACAAAAATTAGCATTATGTAAATCTTTCGTGACTAATCCAAGTTTGCTGATTTTAGATGAACCATTAAATGGCATTGATTCAAAAAGTACAAATAAAATTCTGAATGTATTAAAAGAATTATCTATAAATCAAAAAACAACAATTGTTATTTCTAGTCATGTTTTAAAGGATTTAGATAAAATAGCAGATAGAGCTTATATCTTATCAAGAGGGAGAATAGTAAAAGAAATCGATTTGAAAATTTTAGAAAGACGTAAATATCTAGAAATAGTCACCAATGAAGTAAAAAGAGTTCAACGTATACTGGAAAGTGAAATGAAGAAAAAAGATATACAGATTTTAGATGATAGATTAAAAATTTATTATTATGAATCAGATGAATTAATTATTGATGAACTTATGAGAAAATTAATGGATGAAAAAATATCAATAAATTCAATTAGTAAAAATGAGATGTCTCTTGAAGAATATGTAGATGTATGAAATTTTTATTAGAAAAAAACAAAGCATTCTTTTTTATTATTGCTGTGATGAAAGTGATAATCTCCCTTTTAAATGTATTGTTTTCACTTATTTTAGAACGATTAATAAATATAGCAATTAATAGAGATTTAAGTGAATTCTTACAAATGATATTATTTACAATTATTTATATTTTTATGTGTACATTAGTTGATTATTTTTCTTCAATTTCTCAAAATTTTTTTTTAAGAAACATAATGGTGAATTTGAAAGAAAAATACTTTTCTGGCATATTGCATAAGGATATTGTTAACTTTAATAAAGTGAATACTGCTAATTATATATCGAATTTATCAAATGATATATCTTTGATAGAACGAGAATATTTTTTAAATATACTTAACCTAATAGAAGAAGTTGCAGCGCTTACGATCGCAACAATGTTACTATTTACCATTAATATTTATGTAGCATTAATAACATATTTGCTGATTCTTTTCTTGATAATGTTACCATTAATTTTTAATAAAAAAGTTCAGAAAAAAAATCTTCAATATTCCACTACTCAAGAAAAGTTTACATCAAATATAAAAGATTATTTCTCAGGATTCAATGTAATAAAGGAGTTTAACATTGAACACGCAATTTTTGAGAAATTTAAATCAAGTAACACAGGTGTAGAGAAGAAAAAAATGGATTTAAATAATCTAAATACTATGATTAAATCATTTTCTAATTTCTTTTCATTTTTAGTGAATTTTGTAAGCTTTGGAGTAGGCGGTTATTTTGTTACAAAGAATATTTTAACAATAGGAGCGTTGATAGCAATCATACAATTAACTAATAGTATTTTTAATCCAATTGTGACTATTTCAGCAAGAATTTCTGGCATAAAAGGAATGAGTGTTATTATTAATAAGCTGAAAAAAATTATGGAAGAATCCAATTGTTTAAAAAATAAAATAGACATGAAAATAGATGGATTCGATAATAAAATTGAATGTAAGAATTTATATTTTTCATATGATGGGAAAAATGATGTTTTGAAAAATATAAATATCACGTTTGAAAAGGGGAAAAAATATGCAATTATTGGAAAAAGCGGTTCGGGAAAATCCACTTTATGTAATTTACTTCTAAAGCATTATACTACTTTTGAGGGGGAAATATTAATTGATGGCATAGACATTAGAAAAATAAATAAGCAATCTTTAACCAATTTAATTTCGATTGTTCCTCAAAATATTTTTATTTTTAATGCAACTCTTAAAGAAAATATTAAATTATATTGTGATTTTTCAGAATATGATTTTTTTTCTGCTTCTAAGAAAGCTTGTTTAAATGATATCATGAAAGATGCAGACAAGCTTATTCAGGAATCAGGGGAAAATTTGTCTGGCGGAGAAAAGCAAAGAGTTGCGATTGCAAGAGCATTGATAAGAAATTCTCCCATTTTAGTAATAGATGAAGGGACATCTGCTCTAGACAATATTACAGCATCTGTAATAGATAGGGATTTATTGGAACTTAAAGAAATTACGGTGATATCGATTATCCATAAATTAGATGAAAATACATTAAAAAAATATGATCAGATTATTTTAATAGATGAAGGCTCCATACTCGAAAGGGGAAACTTTGATGATTTAGTAAATAATTATTCATTTTTTTATGCTAATTTATATAGCGATAGTATAAACTAAACTATGTAAGAACCTGTTAACTTGTCTCCATAATGGCGAAATTTGTGCCAATTTTACGCACTTCGTTGTTAAAAGACCTGCCCTCTGTTCCTTACGATTTGTTCAAGTTTTACTTGATTACAAATCGTAAGGAACGGGATCCTCGAAATAGCACCACCGCTTGCGCTATTTCTACGTTTTTTGACAGAAAACTACTAGGAGTAATTTTCCTTTATCCGACACCTGAGTCGCACTTTCAGCCTAGAATTGCGTAAAAATTTTCCAAAAAACCTGGCAGGTTTACAAATTGTTTTAAGTTTTGCTTAATTACAATTTGTATAACAGGATTTCATCCATAGCGAGGCAAGTTAACAGGCTCTTAGAGTTTTACTAGCGATGAAATTTTTAAAAAAGGATGTGTTAAATTGTGGAAAAATGTGAAATTTTTGAAAAGATTAGGAATAATATTTACAAAGAGATAAAAAACACAGCACTACAATCAAAAGGAAAAAAGGGAGAAATTTTATGAAAGATTTTTTAATAAAACCAGGGGCAAATTTACTAGACCCAAAACTAGATCCAATATTCAAAGCGATTTTTACATCAAGCAATCCCGAATCAAAAGGTGCAC
>JAIRWP010000069.1 GCA_031268845.1 Lactobacillales bacterium
AAAATGCACAAAAATTTCTCAAAAAGACCTGTCGGGTTATTACAAGTTGTTTCAAGCTTTGCTTGATTACAACTTGTATAACGGGATTCATCAATAGAGAGATCGTTAACAGGTTCTTAAGTCAAAGACTTAAGGATTTTTTAAATAAAAATGGAGATATAAGTAAGTGAAAGTTGTGAAATTTGGTGGAAGTTCTTTAGCTTCTACTACGCAGATAAAAAAAGTTATCGATATTATAAAAAAAGATAAAGATCGTAAATTTGTGATTGTTTCTGCTCCGGGAAAGCGAGATGAAACAGATGTAAAGATTACAGATTTATTAATTGTTTATTATAAAAGTTATGTTGAAGGTGGCGATATCAAAGAAGTTCAGCAAGAAATTATTGCACGCTTTGCTGCAACAGCTAAAGCTTTTTCTTTGTCTTTAACATTTATTGAACAATTGAAAGAGCGGATCTTTCAACTTGCTTTATTGTCAATTGAAGATAATAAATACTTATATGATGCTTTTTTGGCACAGGGAGAAGATTTGCAGGCGCGTTTACTTTCAGAGATTTTGATTCAAGAAGGTTTAGAAGCTAGATATGTCAATCCCAAAGATGCCGGTATTTTCGTTAGTGATGAGCCTAGAAGTGCACGAATCTTATCAGAAAGTTATCAAATTTTAGCACAGCTCAATAATATTAACGGAATTGTCGTGATCCCTGGTTTTTTTGGTTATACCAAAAAGGGAGATATTTGTACTTTTTCGCGCGGTGGATCAGATGTAACAGGTGCGATTGTTGCTGCGGGAATTGGAGCTAATTTATATGAAAATTTCACCGATGTAGATGGTATTTTTTCAGCGCATCCAGGAATTGTTCATAAACCGCAGCGGGTAAAAGAGCTGACGTATCGAGAAATGCGCGAGCTAGCTTATGCAGGTTTTGCCGTTTTTCATGACGAAGCTTTGATGCCGGTGTTTAAAGCGGAAATTCCTATTGTCATTAAAAATACTAACAATCCTACGTATTCAGGCACAACAATCTGTAATACGCGTAAGCTCACTGATCAGTCAGTGGTAGGAATCGCCAGCAATAGCGGATTTGTAAGTATCAATATTACAAAATTTTTTATGAATCGCGAAGTTGGTTTTGTTCGTAAAATTTTATCTATATTGGAAAAATTTGGCATTGGCTTTGAACGCATGCCATCAGGAATTGACGATCTGTCAATTATTGTTCGTGAAAGATTTTTAACACCTGAAATCGAAAAGATGATTTTGCAGGAAATTGTTGAAGCGGTATTGCCAGACGAAATTTATATTGAACGTGATTTATCAATTATTATGATTGTCGGTGAAGGGATGAAACATTCAGTTGGGGTAACAGCTGCAGGCTCTTTTGCACTTTCAAGCAAAAAAATCAATCTAGAAATGATTAATCAGGGTTCTTCAGAAGTTTCTGTGATGTTTGGTATTCAAAAAAAGCAGGAAAAGCGAGCAGTTCGCGCTTTATACCATGCTTACTTTGAAGAATGATTGAATTTTGCAGTTATACTCGAAAAGAACATTGTTTTCCCATTTGCCATATTTCACAGCCACTCTTTTGCCATCGTGGTTTGGCTAGATCTTTTTGATCAAAAAGACCGATGATTGCCGTAACAGACTTCATTGGTATCATCAGAAGATTGTCATTTAAATGAACGCCTAATTTTCGAAAGGATTGCATTGTTTCTAATAAATTGGGCTGCACACTAAGTGGCAAATCTCCATAGCCTGGCGAGAAGCGACGATTAAGATACCAAGAGTTTCCTAACGCCTTTTTCAAATCCACTTCGGCTAAGTCACAGACTTTTTCAATGTAATCTGTGCAAACTGCATCCGCAATCAACGCCTTTGTTGCATCACTGATATCATAATGGCTTATCTTCCGCTCAACTTCTATTCCTAGCGTTGCAACCAATAGAGCTACTTTTTTTGCATAACGCAAGTGCTCAACAATTTTCTTGCCAGTTAATATAAGCTTAGTACCTAGCACATCCACTTTATTGCTTTTTTCATCAATCTTTAAGTCAAAGACTTGATAATGGTAGCGCGGCTTAGCAATTTTTTGAATTTTTACAATCATTTTGTCGGTAATCGCGTCAAGTTCTGCTGGTAGTTCTTGTTTTTTACGATATCCTAAGTAGCGCAAAATCGTTGATTTATTTAACGGTAGCAAGCAATCCATTTTTCTAACCTTTAGAACCTGTTAACTTGTCTCGGAGCGATGAATAATTTTGGCTATTTTTCCACACTTTTTCGTTAAAAAGCCTCGATTTAGAACCACTAAACCTACGTTTTTTGCCTCAAATTGTGAAAAAATAGCTCAAAAATTCACTTCGCTAGAGATCGTTAACAAGTTCTTATAACGCGTTAACGCACTTCTGGCCACATTTGGACGATTCATTGTATAAACATGAACGCCATCTACACCATGTTTCAGTAAGTCATCGATCTGTTCAAAAGCGTACTCAAGGCCTGCTTTACGCAAGTCATCAATATTTTGCTCATACTTATGAATGATTTTAATCAACTTAGACGGCAAACTCACTCCACACATAAAAATCATGCGTTCCACTTGTGAGCGACTTAGAATAGGCATAATTCCCGCCGTGATTGGTGCACAAATCCGTGTTGAACGTGCGTCGTCTAATAAACGATAAAACGAATCATTTTCAAAAAATAATTGCGAAACAAAAAAATCTGCCCCAGCTTCTTCTTTTTGCTTTAAGTGCTCCATATTTTCAATCGCTGCCCTACGTTCAATATGGCCTTCCGGATAGCACGCAGCTCCAACACAAAATTTGCCAAAGCTATGAATTTCTTCAATTAATTTACTTGCATACTGGTAAGTATCTGAAGATTTAGCCTCACTACCAACTGGGACATCCCCACGTAATGCCAAAATATTTTCTACACCGCGTTCTTGAATCGCTTTCAGCGTTTTTAACATATCTTGGTCATTTGCCATAATTCCTGTTAAATGATGTAAACTCTCAATATTATGTTGTTCTTTAATATGCGCAGCAATTTCAAGCGTATTATTAACTGCTCCGCTTCCACCAGCACCATACGTCACACTAATAAAATCAGGTTTTAAATCTCCTAACTCTGTCAGTGTTTGATAAATTGTTTCAATTCCACCGTCCTTTTTTGGAGGAAAAATTTCTAGTGAAATGGTTGGCTGCTTTGCTTGTTTGTTTTGTTTATAAATTTTTTTTATTTTCATAATTTTCCACTATTTCTCATGTTTGTTAATTAAGTTGCTTTAACCATATCACAAATATCAGTTTTTTTCTTTATAGTGTAACTGGACAATCATCCATTATTTACAAGTTAAATTCGCTTTTTTCTTTGGCAGAATACGAACATTTTTATTTTTATACTTTTTCAATGTAAAAGAAGTAAATCATAAAAAGTAAAAGCGATGGTACAATGAAATTAAGAGTAACTGCGATTTTATGTTTTAGATGGAAGGAAGAGAGATTTTGACAGAAAAACGTGAGTTATTGTACGAAGGAAAAGCCAAGAAGTTATACGTTACAGATGAAAAAGAGCTTTTATGGGTGGAGTATTTAAATCAAGCAACAGCTTTAAATGGTTTAAAAAAGAATGAGATTGCTGGTAAAGGTGAGTTGAATAATCAAATTACAAGTTTCATTTTTGAATATCTAAGTAAAAAGGGTATTCGCCATCACTTTGTAAAAAAGCTTTCAAAAACCGAACAATTAATTCAAAAGGTCAAAATTATTCCTTTAGAAGTTGTGCTGCGCAATGTAGCAGCAGGGAGTTTTTCCAAGCGTTTAGGTGTTAAAGAGGGAACACCGTTTTCTTTGCCAATTGTAGAGTTTTATTTTAAAGAAGATGCTTTGGATGATCCTTTTATCAATGATGAACATGTTTTAGCTTTGAAAATTGCTAAGCAAGCAGAAATTGATTTACTTAAAGTAAAAGTTCGCAAAATCAATAAAGTATTAATTGAGATGTTTCAAAAAGCCAAAATTAGATTAATTGATTTTAAGTTAGAATTTGGCAGATTACCAGATGGTGCAATTATTTTGGCAGATGAAGTCTCACCAGATACTTGTCGCTTGTGGGATGCAAAAACGAATGAGCATTTAGATAAAGATATCTATCGTCGTGACTTAGGAGATTTGGTACTGGTGTATCAGAAAGTGTTAGAGCGTTTGCTGACAATTTGATTTGATATAAAAGGAGAATTTCAATGTACGAAGTAAAGGTATATGTCACATATAAAGAATCCGTTTTAGATCCGCAGGGGGAAGCGGTTAAAGGTGCCGTGCATCGCATTGGATATGAAGAAATCAAAGAGATCCGCATTGGCAAATATTTTGAAATTCAAATCGAAAAAGGAAGCCGCAAAGTTGAAGATGTGGTGGAAGAAATCTGCGACAAATTGCTAGCTAATGTTAATATGGAAACTTATCGTTATGAAATTATGGAGGTTTCTAAGTAATGAAGTTTGCAGTGATTGTTTTTCCAGGTTCCAACTGCGATTTGGATATGTATTGGGCGGTTAAAGAGATTTTGGGGGTTGAGGCGGAATATGTGCGCCATGATGCAACTAGCTTAGCAGGCTTTGATGCAGCGCTGTTGCCAGGCGGCTTTTCTTATGGAGATTATTTAAGATGTGGGGCAATTGCGCGTTTTTCTAACATTACGCCCGAAGTAATTCGTTTGGCAAATGAAGGAAAATTTGTTTTTGGAATTTGCAATGGTTTTCAAATTTTGCTCGAAGTAGGGCTTTTACCAGGGGTTTTGCTGCGGAATAAGAGTTTGCATTTTGTATCGAAATTTCAAAAGTTAAAAGTGGTAAATGCGAAGACAAAGTTTACCTCAGAGTATCGGGAGGGAGAAATTTTAAATATTCCCATCGCTCATGGCGAAGGAAATTATTACTGCGATGAAGAAATTTTAAAAGATTTGCAAGCAAATAAGCAGATTGTTTTTACTTATGAAGGTAGCAATCCAAATGGCTCGATTGAAAATATCGCGGGAATTATTAATAAAAAGGGCAATGTGCTTGGCATGATGCCTCATCCCGAACGGGCGGTCGAAGCATTATTGGGTTCGGAAGATGGATTGAAATTTTTCCAATCGATTCTTAAAAACTGTTAGCTTAATTATACCACTGCTTTACTTTTTAGGTTAACGTGATTTCAATGACTGAATCTCGTAGGTCGAAAGGCCTGTGTATTTACTAATAGTTGACACTGGCAGGCCATCTGCAAGCATGGATAATGCTGTTTCTTTTTTTCCTTTTTCAATCCCTTTCACTATCCCTTTTTCAATCCCTTCAGCTCTGCCTTCTAGTCTTGAACTTTTCATCGCCGAATTAAAGTCATGTTCGCCTTTTTCTTTCATTCGCAAAAGCTCCTGCGTTTTTTTATCAGAAGTGATCACATCAAACATCTTTACCGCCTCCTTAATCACCGGTTCAAATTCTCCGATTCTTTCAACCGCTTTTGAGTGTGGATTTTTGAGATACTCCAACCACCAAGTAATCGGATTTTTCTTGCTAAATTCCTTCATTTTAGGTAGTTCTAGAAAGTGAATTTCTTCTAAATCTGTGAGAAGTTCATGAGCTTCATCTTCGCGCATATGATAAGTGTGCCAAAATTTACCATCATCCATTAACTTAAATTCTAAAATGTTGATACAAATCGTTTTCCGCAGCAAATCGTACGACTTCCCCTTGTCTAGCTGCTTGTAAAACACTTCCGACCAGTAAAAGAGCGATCTTTCTCTCATATGAATATCATTTTGTTTTTGCAGCTCAATATTGTAGAGACGTCCTTTTTCATCAGTCGCAAGCACGTCAAGGCACGACTCTTTTCCGCCGATAAACTCTGGGGTCATCTCCGTCTTACGAATGTCAACATCCGCTATTTTAAAGCCTACAACACTACTTAATAAGTGAATAAGAGCGCTTTTGTTTCGCTCGTCACTAAATACCAATTTAAACAACAAATCATCAGTTACTGAATTCATGTAAAAACTCCTAATAATATTTTTTCTTCAATTTCTAAGAAAATTGTAACATGAACGCGCTAAAATACACAAAATATTTTTTGTAAAAAAAATTATATGTCATTGCTCACTTGCTTGCCTGATAGGCAAAAGGCAACAAGTGATTACAAGTACATAGCATCGTAAAGCGCTGCAAAAAAGCGATGTAGAATACGAAGTTATTTTAATTAAACTTCTTTCCAAACGTATGTTAAATAAAGTAAAGTATTAAATATGAAAGCAAAAAATTTTAGAAGATTAACGGAAGTAAAAAAAGAAACGTTTAAAAAGATGATCGAAATCGTGAAAGAAGCCCACAGAGTAAAAAAAGCTAGAGGAGGTCGAAAAAATAAGCTATCTGTGGAGGAAATGGTTTTGGTGACTCTTGAATACCTAAGAGAATATCGGACATATTTCCACATTGGTGAAAGTCACGGAATATCGGAGTCTTAGAACTTGTTAACGATCTCCATAGTTGCGACTTTTCTGTTAATTTTTGTGCATTTTTAGGTAACGGATAAAGGAAAACGTCCATAGGTAAGTTTTTTGTCAAAAACGTAGAGAAGTTGCGCGGCGGTTCTAAATCGAGACTTTTTGACGCTAGAAATAGATTTCTAGGTTACTGAATAAAAGAAATTTTGTCTTCAAAATTTCTTACAAAAAATCAAAAATTACCAAAAAAATTTAGGATTTACATGTATTTCATTGTGATGTTAAGGTTTATTTAAGCAATTTTTTATATAAATAAGTTTGTCGTATTCCATGGATAAAACGATAAATTATTTTTTTATAGGGGGATAAAAATGTTTCAAAAAGTTTTAAAGGTTTGCACGCTAATTACGGCAACAACGTTTATGGCATTATCTTTTTCGGAAAAGACATCTGCGTTGCAAGAAGAAAATGATGTTTCAAAATTATGTTCGGTGCTAGAAAGTAAAATCAATGAATTGGTAGAGCGCACTAAGGGTGAGGGTATCAATACAACACCAGAAGTATTTGATCTTGGAGGACTTGCTCGTTTTTATCTTAATCCTGAATTTAATAATAAACCAAGGCAGATACTTACAAATGAGTTTGATGGAACTCCACAAGAAGAAATTTACTATCGAGGGTTAAATGCTTTTTCTACTTTCAACAACGCTACAGCGGAAGAGGTGTTTGATCAATTCAAAAATGGAGAATATTCTTCTGGGCTAGTAGGAGCAGGGATTCTATGTTCAAAGGTTGGCTTTTTTTCTCAAGCGGAAGAAAGATCCAGAGCTCAACATAAAAGAGTTGATGCACAGCAAGTTTCTGAGTACTGGTCAACTTTATTTGGAGATACAGGCTATATTTTTAGATTTTCTTTGCATCCTAATATGACGATGGTTAGAGAAACGGTATTAAATAAAGTTTGGGATTTATATAAAAGGAATCATCCAGAATTGGATGAATCTTCAGGGTTAAGTGAACTTGAAAGGAAGATACGTAATATTTGCCACGATACGTATCATGCTAAATATAGAATTTTAGGAGAATTATTGGGAATACAAGTCATTCATTCGGATGATAATCGTGAACTTTATTACGATACCCAGTTTGTTATATAGCTGTTCCGATTTAAAACAATCTGTAGTATAATTAAACAATGGCATATTCTAAAGACACGCGAGAAATGGTCTTAAAATACCTCGCAAAGGGACATACTTATGAAGAAGCG
>JAIRWP010000070.1 GCA_031268845.1 Lactobacillales bacterium
TCGATCAAAACCAACAATCGCCATCTCCGTTACACCAAGCTTATGCGCGCGCTTAATTGCATCTTGCTCATCACCTTCAAATTCCTTAACATTTAAATGCGTATGCGTATCGAAAATCATAACCTTACCTCAATATGAGTTTGAAAAGCAACCGAAAAAAAATAGCTCAAAAAGACCTGGTAGGTTTACAAATTGTTTCAAGCTTTGCTTGGTTACAATTTGTATAATGGGATTCATTTCACTAGAGATAAGTTAACAGGTTCTGAAAGAGCTTATCAAAATATTCATTCACTTAACTTTAACCCAAAAAGCTGGGCGCACGCCAAATTGACTGTTGTTAATACTGCTACTACATATATTATTACCAATATTTGCCGCATTTCCAAAAAAGTAAAGCGGCGAGCGCAACCATGTAAAATATGGATGTAGATTCCCATGACTAGGAAATTCAGAAATAAAATTTCGCCAAATAGCTCCATCAATATCCAAGCTGTAATTAATTCTTGGGCTAATATCTATGAAAGAGGGAACAAAAGCTTGAATAGTTCCCAAATCTAAATCAATTAATGATCGATAGTTCCTTTGATCAATTATACTAGGTTCGTAAGGGCTACTTTTGTCTTCCCCATGCAATGTAACGGGAAGAATATATTCATGAAAATCCACTCCATTGATTTTTAAATCAACCGGCAGACCACTATACCAAGTAGTTACGCTGATTTTGATATCTGATTGATCATATCTTGCTTTAAATCCTTTAAATTTGTATCTTTGTATGGCAATCGGATTTTGTTTTATAATCAATGCTCCTTTGATTGCGGTTTGTGATTTATTTTCTAATCTGATGACAAACCATTTATCTTTTTCATCATTTTGATGATTGGCTGGTGTGTTGATTCCATTGTAACCATTCGTTCCCACAAATATTATTTGATTGCCCAGGTTGGGTAACGGGAAGTCCGTTTGATTGTAAAAGTCTAATTGTATTTGCATTAGTGTATTTCATTTTTAGAAATATGCCTGCTACTATAACAAAAAATAAACTTATTATTTTTAATGCTTTTTTTTTCATTTTTTTACCCTCCTAATCCGAAAAAGTACAAAAATGTTAAAAACATAATAGGCAGGATATATATTCAATTATAAAAAAACGCAAAATTTTTAGATAAAAACATCTTATTGCTTTCTTAAACACATTTTAACATTTTTATTAGAAGGCATAAAAGTTTTAGATCCTATCATTAATTCAAATTTTGAATTATATTAGGAATTTTTTAGATAAAAAAATATAAATAAAATAATCATTAAATTTAGGATATTTTCATCTTTCAACAACACAACAATTTTAAAACTTACACACTTAGGTTGGCAAACTCATTAGTTTTACAGGAGGTTAATATACGCAGTCTCACTTTCGATATCCAAACGTGGAAAAATAGGTGTTCCTTTTTCAATAACTACCGCATCATTAGGAAATTCACCAAAAACTAAATCTTTCATTCGCAAAACTTCTGCATTTAAACCTAACTGACGAATAATTTCCTTTGGCGCTTGTGGCATAATTGGTTGCATTAAAATCGCAATCACACGCAAACTTTCTGCTAAATGAATCATTACTGATGCCAATTTATCTTGATAAGCTACATTTTTAGCTAAAATCCACGGCATTGTTTCATTAATATACTTATTTGTCCGCCTAATCAAATGCCACACAGCTTCAAGAGCAACATTAAACTCCATTTTTTCCATAGCGTTATGATAATCGACAATAGTTTTTTTAGCTGTTTGCGCTAGCTTTTTATCAAACTTTGTAACGTCCTCAATAAAATTAGGCAACTTTCCAGCTAAATATTTATTAATCATCGAAACTGTCCGATTTAATAAATTCCCCAAATCGTTCGCCAAATCACCATTTACTCGAGCTATAAAACTCTCCGGCGTAAAGATTCCATCTGAACCAAAAGGTATTTCACGTAATAAATAATAACGCAATGCATCTAAACCATAGCGTTCAACCAAATCTTCTGGATAAACAACATTCCCTTTAGATTTTGACATTTTGCCATCTTTCATCAAAATCCAGCCTTGGCCAAAAATTTGCTTTGGCAATGGTAAATCTAAAGCCATCAAAAGAATCGGCCAATAAATTGCATGAAAACGCATAATCTCTTTACCAACCACATGCACATCTGCTGGCCAATATTTGTTAAATAAAGACTCATCACCAGAACTGTAACCAAGAGCTGAAATATAATTTAACAAAGCATCCAGCCATACATAGATTACATGTTTAGGATCAGATTTAATCGGCACACCCCAAGTAAAAGTAGTTCGACTAATTGCTAAATCTTCAAGTCCAGGTTTAATAAAGTTATTAATCATCTCATTTTTTCGCGACTCTGGCTTAATAAAATCAACATGCTCTTCATAATATTGAAGCAAACGATCCACATATTTTGATGTTCGGAAAAAATAAGACTCCTCTTTTACAAGCTTTACCTTATGACCACTAGGTGCAATCCCGCCAATCATCTTACCGTTTTGATCATAAAAGACTCCTTTTAGCTGTGTTTTTGTAAAATATTCCTCATCTGCTACTGAATACCAACCAGTATATTCCCCCAAATAGATATCCCCTTGTTCTAATAACTTCTCAAAAACTTTTTGCACTACTTTTTCATGTTCTTTATCAGTAGTGCGAATAAATTTATCATAAGTAATACCCAAAAATTTCCATAATTTTTGAATATCATCCGCCATCTTATCAACATAAACTTGCGGCGAAATACCCAACTCATCAGCTTTTTGCTGAATCTTTAAACCATGCTCATCAATGCCCGTTAAAAAAAATACATCTTTACCCATCAAACGCTGATAACGCGTGGTAGCATCACAGGCAATCGTTGTATATGAATTTCCAATATGCAACCTCCCTGATGGATAGTAAGCAGGAGTTGTAATATAAAATGTATCTTCTGCCAAAGTCAAACCTCTCCTTTAAGAACTTAGTTATTCCTCAGTTTCTCCACATCTCTAGCAATCACCAACTCTTCATCTGTTGGAATCACCAAAATTTTTACCTTAGAAGATGAAGCAGAAATAATCCCTTCTGCTTCTGGAAAATTCTTGAACTCATCAACTTCTAAGCCAAACCAATCCATTTCTTCTAAGATCTTTGCACGCACAATATCAGAATTCTCACCAATGCCAGCTGTAAAGACAACTGCGTCTGCTCCATTTAAAAGCGCAAAATATTGTCCGATATATTTCTTAATACGATTTGCATACATATTAAAGGCCAAAATCGCATCTTCATTGCCTTCTTTACGCGCAGCAATGATATCCCGCATATCACTTGAAATCTCTGATACACCAAGTAAACCTGATTTTTTATTAAAGATATTGATCATTTCTTGAACGGATTCAATTCCCGTTTTTGCCATTAAGTAAGGAATCAACGATGGATCAATATCTCCTGTTCGTGTGCCCATCATCACTCCTGCAATCGGCGTAAAACCCATTGAAGTGTCAATAGAGTGTCCATACTCTACGGCTGTAATCGAAGCACCATTGCCGATATGGCAAGTAATTAATTTTAACTTCTCAACCGGCTCACCCAATATTTCTGCTGCCTTTTGCATTACATAAAAATGACTGGTTCCATGTGCGCCATATTTTCTTGCTCTATATTTTTCATAATATTCTTTAGGCAGAGGATATAAATAATTTTCCGCGGGCATCGTTGTATGAAAAGCTGTATCGAAAACAGCCACTGCTGTAATCTTAGGTAAAATCTTTTGAAACGCCTTAATTCCTTGAATATTAGCTGGATTATGCAAAGGAGCTAGCTCAATCAAATCAGCAATTTTCTTAAGTACATCATCATTAATCACAACAGATTCTTTAAAATGCTCACCACCGGCTACCACCCGGTGACCAACTCCTTGAATTTCCTCATATGAGGAAATAATCTTCATTGAAATCAATTCATCTAAAAGCATCTGCACAGCCACTTCATGATTAAGAACATCCAAAATTTTTTCAAATTTTTTACCCTCATCATACTTAACTGTAAAAATAGAATTAGGCAAACCAATCCGCTCGACCATTCCTTTAGCAAGAACAGTCTCTGCTGGCATATTATAAAGCTGCCACTTTAGACTTGAACTACCCGCATTAATTGCAATAATCTTTGAAGATGCCTTTGACATATTTTTTCTCCTTTACCTCATCCAAGTTTTAAACTGCAACGAAAATCGCTTTATTTCTTCAACATTAGTCAATGAACTTAAACTAGTTGCAAACACTTCTTGCTGCTTTACTTGCTCACCAGGCTTTTGCAAAATAAAAATAGACTTTGCAATTTGCTTCTTTTTAAATAAATTTTCCGGTAAACCGATCACTCCTTGCAGGTAAACCTCACTACGCAACCATTTTTCAAATAACGCTGCTTGTTCAGTCTGCAAAAGATTAGTTGGCAATAAAAATAAACCAAAACCACCAGGTTTTAAATACATCATCGCCTTTTCTGCTAAAAGGTGATGTGCATAGGTATGATCCTCTTTAGCAAAAACACTAAAATTTTGAGCATAAGCATCATTTGGATAATAACCAACCGGCAAATCAGATACCACGATATCCACACTTTCAATATCCGCATTTTGAAGACCGTCTTGCAAAAACAACTGTAGATCTACTTGCGTCAACTCAGCATTCACTGCAACGATATTTAGCAATGTATCATCATTATCTATGCCATAACCTTTTACCCTCTTTCCTGATAAAGAAAGGTTAAGTAAAAGCGTTAACATTAAATTACCCATTCCAACTGCATTATCTAGCAAAACTAAATCTTTTTGATCACCAGTCAACTGCTCAATCAGATAGCTAAATAAAAAACCTAACGAATCTGGCGTTAATTGATGATTCGCTTGAATCGACTCTAAGACGGTTCCCTTTAATAAAACTAATTGACTGATTTTCCGCCAGTCTGCAAAAGTCAGCTTTAACTTTTGTAACTCTTGATACAACTTTTTTAATTGCGCCTTAGTTTGCTTATCAGGCACTCCATCTAAAGTTCGCACTTGATAATTTTGAATAATATTACCAATATTTTCAATATAACCTTCAAAAAAAGGTTGCTCTAAAGCATTTTGCAGCAATTGACTCGCTTCAAGCATCAATTCATAAGCTTTTTCAATTTTTGTAATATCCAACATTCTCAATCCTTGTTATTTTATTAAAAAAATCCGCTCTAAGGGAATCGAACCCCTATCTTAAGAACCGGAATCTTACGTGATATCCATTACACTAAGAGCGGGAGGATTGCCTATTTGGTAACCAAAAATTTAAAAAAATTAATCTTTGAATAACAGGTTTATTAGATGATCGACAGATTCTTAGCTATTCAGTTGAACTTTTGGGGTTTAACTACTTTCAAGAGACCTCCTCAAAGTATCTATATCTTGTTGATGAAGTGCTTTTAGCTTTTCAAGTCTCTCATGAGCGCGGTTTTTTACAAATTGAAGTTCTCTAAATCTAGCATCTTTTAATCTTTTATGTTCAAGCATTAAACGACTGTAATTTGCTTTTTCTTCACGTAGCTCGCTTCTTACATCTTGTAATTCTTTATTTCTCTTTTGACTAGCATTCTTCACCTCAGAAAGTTCCTGGTTTAAAGATTCTGACTTTTCTTCTTGCATTTTTAATTTACTTATTAAATCCTCTAGCAAAGTTTGCATTTTTTGTTCAGATTCATTTAAGCGGGCATCTGCAGCTTCCAATTGTTCACGAAGCTGTTGATTTTCAGTTTGCAATCGTTCACGAAGCTGTTGATTTTTAACTTCCAATTCAGATAATTCAGTTTCACGACGTTGCCTTTCTTCCCTCAGTTGTTCACGAAGCTGTTGATTTTCAGCTTGCAATTTAGATAATTCAGTTTCACGACGTTGCCTTTCTTCCCTCAGTCGTTCATGAAGCTGTTGATTTTCACGTTGCAATTCATCTACCATCTGAGGAGGTAAGCTGCTTGGCGTTGAATCTTCTGGAACAGCTGGTGCTGGGCTTGATGACACAATTTTAACATTAATTACAGAAGAAGCACCAACCTCATCAGTAAGTATTCTTTTTAAATCAAATTCAGAATCAGCATCAGTAGTAAAAGTGATGCCAGTTACATCACTTAAATTAAATAATTCAGCTATAATATTACGTACTTGATCATCAGTTGGTACCTTTTCTGTATCAATTTCTAACTTCTTCTCTGTTTGATTGAATTTAAAACTTAAAGATTTAACATCAGCTTTACAATGATTAGCGCTCAATATCAAGAAAAATAATATTGACAACGCAATACCAATCGTAAATTTTAGTGATTTTAGTTTTTTCATTTTTTACCTTATCTTTCTATAATTTTTTTAATGTTACTGCTTTATTAGAATCTGTCGACCATCTAATAAACCTGTTATAATGTATTCAAAAACAAGATAGATAGGAAGGCTACTATGAGATAGCTAAGTGATATATTTGAGAAGAATTTGAAAAAATTCGTCCAGAAAATATGGAAAGGAAGCTTTCTACTATACCCTTATAAATTAAAAACCCGTATTTTCAATTTAATAGGGGTATGCTTTTAAGCATACCCTAATTAAGCCTCGTATCATAGAGTCACTTATCACTGGAAGATTGTAAACAGTTTTTCAATAATTCATCAATTTTTTCTCCGTATTGCACAGAAGAGTCGCGCTCAAAAGTTAGTTCAGGAATTTTATACAACTTTAAACGCGCTCCCAGCTCTCGTTTAATCGTACCTGTTGCTTTTTCTAAACCAAGTTGTGCAGTCTGAGCTTTACTTGCCAAATTCGATAAAATACTATAGTAAACCGTTGCCTGTGACAAATCACCAGTTACACAAACATCGGTGATTGTCACCTCATGTACACGTGGATCACGCACATGACGCTTTAAAATTTCATTTACTTCACGCATAATCTTAGCGCCAACACGACGATTACGATAATTCACCATAAAAAATCTCCCTCTTACATTAACAGGTTCTAAGATCGCTTAATTTCTTCCATCACATAACTTTCCAATACATCATCCATTTTAATATCATTAAAGTTTTCAACCATCGCTCCGCCTTCAAAGCCAAGTTTGACTTCTTTAACATCATCTTTAAAACGTTTTAAACTTGCTAGCTTGCCTTCAAAAATCACTACCCCATCGCGCACAACACGCACACCTGAATCTCTACCAATAAAGCCATCAGTTACGTAAATTCCGCCAATTGTCCCAACTTTTGAAATTTTAAAGACTTCACGCACCACAGCTTCACCAGTAATTTTTTCTTGATACTCAGGCGCAAGCATGCCCTTCATCGCCGTTTCAATCTCTTCGATAACCTTATAAATAATGCGATGCAGGCGAATATCTACAGCATCTGACTCAGCCTTGGCTTTGGCTTGCAGTGTAGGACGAACATTAAAACCAATAATAATCGCATTCGAAGCCTCAGCTAATGTAATATCTGATTCATTAATAGCTCCAACTGCTGAGTGAACAATTTTTACGCGCACACCTTCAACTTCGATTTTTTGCAAACTTGTTGATAAAGCTTCAGCTGAACCTTGCACATCTGCTTTGATGATAATATTAACTTCTTTAACTTCGCCGTCTTTTAAGGTATCAAATAAATTCTCAAGTGAAACATGACTTGTTACTTTTCGCTGCTGTACCAATGCACGCTTAGCACGTTCTTCACCAGCAGCACGCGCTGTTTTCTCATCTTTAAAGGCAACAAAATGGTCCCCTGCTTCGGGCACACCATTTAAACCAGTAATCTCAACAGGAGTTGCCGGGCGCGCTTCTTTTTCACGACGCCCATGATCACTAACCATCACCCGCACACGACCATAAGTATTTCCTACAACAATGGGATCCCCAATATACAGTGTTCCTTGCTCCACAAGAAGAGTTGCCATCGGACCCTTTCCTTTATCTAAACGCGCTTCAATCACTGTTCCAATTGCTTGCATACTCGGATCTGCTCTTAAATCTTCCATTTCTGCAACAAGCAAAATCATTTCTAACAATTCATCAATGTTTTGCCCAAATTTCGCCGAAATTTCTACAAAAATAGTGTCTCCTCCCCAGCTTTCAGGGATCAAACCATGTTCAGACAATTCATTAATCACATTGGCCGGATTGGCACCAGGCTTATCGATTTTATTAACTGCCACAATGATTGGCACTTCTGCTGCTTTTGCATGATTAATCGCTTCAATTGTTTGCGGCATAACACCGTCATCTGCCGCAACCACTAAAATCGCAATATCTGTAATCGCAGCCCCTCTAGCGCGCATGGAAGTAAAAGCCGCATGTCCTGGCGTATCTAAGAAAGTGATTAACTTGCCATTTTCTTCAATCTGATATGCACCAATATGTTGAGTAATACCACCAGCTTCATCATTTATCACCATCGAATTACGCAAAGTATCAAGCAAAGTCGTTTTCCCATGATCAACGTGCCCCATAATTGTTACCACTGGCGGACGTGTAACTAGCTTGCTTTCATCTAAAGCATCTGGAGCAAAAAACTTATCGATATCTGCAATATCCTCTTGCAGCTTTTCTTCGGCTTTCATACCATAATCCATCGCCAACAATTCCAACGTTTCCTTATCAAGCGATTGATTTTGCGTCGCCATAATACCCATCATAAAAAGTTTTTTAACAATTTCGGCAGCTTCACGTTTAATTTTTTTGGCAACATCGGCAGCTGTCATACCGTCAGTGTAAATAAAAACTTCTGGTAATTCATGGAATTTTCGAGCAGGTGGCGCTGGTTTAGGCGGCTGTTGTTTCCCTTTTTTGCCTCTTTTAGCTTTTCTATTCCAATTTTTATTTTGATTGCGATTACCGCCACGACTACTACGGAAATCGTTTCGATTTCTGTTATCTTTACTTTGTTTATTGCCACTTTCATTGCGGTTACTACGAGTATTGTCACGATTTCTAACGCTGCTTTGCAGCTTATTTTCATTTGATTTTGGTTTACGACTTTGCGTACCGAACTCAGCAGGTTTGCCTTGGCGATTTTGCTTATTATTCGTTCTTGAGCGTCTTGTTTGCCTTCCTTGAGCAGAAGTTTCTTTCTTTTCCTGCCTATCACGTCTTACTGGACGTTCTTCTTTTTTCTGCGTACTTTTGGTGGATACTCTTTTTGGCGTTTTTCTTTTGCTTTGAGAAGAATCAACAACCCTTTTATCATTTTTCTGAGGCGACTTTTCAGTTTTCTTTACATCCTTTGAAACTTTTGCAACTTTTTTTACAGCAACTTTTTTGGGCTTTTTTGTTTCAGTAGCTTTTACAGTGGACTTTGAAGTTGTTTTTGCCTTATCTGTCTTATTTTTAAAAGACGCCGCAATCTTTTTAATTTGGCTTTCTTCAATACCACTCATATGATTTTTAACAGCCATCCCTAATTTATGCGCAATTTCAACAATTTCTTTACTTGACTTGCCCAACGTTTTCGCAATTTCATAAATACGTTTCTTCGACAACTTATTCACCTTCCCCTTTATAAAGAGTCAATTTAATCACTTGCTTAGCTTCATTAAATTTTTTGCAAACCCCTTATCACTCACTGCCAATACCTTACGAGCTTTTCCGATTGCTTGTGATAATTCATCTGAAGTGAATAAATCAATTATCTCAATTCCATAAAATTTCGCTTTATCTGTAACTTTTTTAGAGGTACTAACACCGCTGTCACTAGCTAAAAAAACTAGCTTTGCCTTTCTTGTTCGAATTGCTTCAATAACTAAAGACTCTCCAGTTATAATCTTGCCTGCACGCATGGCTAAGCCTAAAAAGTTTAAAATTTTTGATTTATTCATCATCCTCTTTAAACAACTCCCGCCTAGCTAAGATATGCTCAACATATGCTTCTAATTCATCATAAAACTTCTCTTCAACAGGCATTGCAAAAGTGCGATCAATCACTCTTTTGACTCGCGCTTTTTTCACTTCGGTCAAATCTAATGCAATATAAGCTCCTCTACCTGGTGCTTTACCTGTGGGATCAATTGAAATTATACCCTCTTTATTTTTAGCGATGCGAAGCAATTCCTTTTTAGGAAACATCTGATTAGAAACAATGGACTTCCTCATTGGAATTTTACGCTTTTTCACCATTTATCTAACCTCCTAAGAGCCTGTTAACTTGTCTCTCTATTGATGAATTTTTTGAGAAATTTTTGTGCATTTTTAGGAAAAAAACGTAGGTTTAGTGGTGCTAAATCGAGGCTTTTTGACGAAAAAAGGCACGAAATTTCCAAAAAAGTCGCAATTATGGAGACAAGTTAACAGGCTCTAAAATAAGTTAATCTTGCATATCTTCTTCTATCTCAGCGATCACTTCATCATCGATATCTTCAGCAATCTGTTCAGGCGTTACTTCCGTTGCATGATCATTTGTTAATTCTTCATCAACGTCAGTGGCACGATTTTCCTCATCAGCAATCACTTCTACTAATTCTGACTCCATCTCTTCTGCTGCTACATCATCTTCTATCTCAAAATCAGTTTCCTCTACTTCACTAGCGGCTTCATTTTCTTCAAGATTGACTTCTTCTTTGCCATCAAGTTTTAACTTTTTAGCATCATACTCTTCCCAAAATTCATCTTGCTCTGATTCTCGTTTAATATCAATCTTATAACCCGTTAAACGAGCAGCTAAACGAACATTTTGTCCTCTTTTACCAATTGCTAAAGACAATTGATCATCTGGAACAATTACAACTGCTGCATGAGGATTTTCCAAATCAAACACAACATCAACAACCTCTGAAGGTTTTAACGCATTGGCAATAAATTCTGCAGGGTCTTTGCTCCATTCAATGATATCCATATTTTCACCATGCAACTCACTTACAATAGCTTGTACTCGCGCACCTCTTGCACCAACTGTTGTCCCTACTGGATCGATATTCTCATCATTTGAATAAACCGCAATCTTTGCTCTATTTCCTGCCTCACGCGCCACATTTTTAATTTCTACAATTCCTTCATAAATTTCCGGAACTTCCTGTTCAAACAAACGTTTTAACAATTCAGGATGACTTCTGGAAACAAAAACAAATGGACCCTTAACTCCATTATTAACGCGATACAAAAAGACTTTAATCCGGTCATGAGATTCATAATTTTCATTAGGCATTCGATCTTTTTGCGACATAATCGCTTCAACATTACCTAAGTTAACATAAACATAACGGCTATCTTTACGTTCTACTGTTCCGGAAACTATTTCATTTTCATATCTAATATATTCATTATAGATATTTTGTCGTGATTCTTCACGAATTCTTTGCATAATAACTTGCTTAGCCGTCTGTGCTGCAATCCGTCCAAAATCTTTCGGCGCCATCTCAAATTTAATCTTATCTTCTAATTCATAATGAGGATTTAGCCTAAGTGCATCCTCTAAAGAAATTTCTAGCTGAGTATCATTAACTTCTTCAACAACTTTTTTAATGGAATAAACCTTAATATCTCCCTTTTTCTCACGAAAGACTATTTCAACATTTTGCGCTTGTCCATAATGACGCTTATAAGCAGATATTAAAGCAACTTCCAATGCCTCAATAACAACCTCTTTTTTAATTCCCTTTTCTGCTTCTAATGCCTCAAGAGCTTCCAAAATTGCTTTACTCATAGGTAAAACCTCCTAAAACTTAACAGCCAAACGTGCTTTGGCAATATTTTTACGCTCCACAGTAATTCTTTTTTTATTTGTTTTTATTAAAACATCTAGCGTTAACGTTTGTAAATCAAAGTTAACTAGATTACCTTCAAATATTTTTACACCATCCACTGCTTGATAAAAAGAAAGATGGATATATCTACCAAGTGCCGCCTCATAATCACGATCATTTTTCAAAGGTCGCTCTACTCCAGGTGAAGAAACTTCCAAAAAATCCACATCTACAAAAAGATTTGGCTGAATGCGATCCATTTTCTCACTTAATTCTTCGCTAACTAAAGCAGTCTCATCAATATCGATGCCGCCTTCTTTTTCAATAAAAACACGCAAAAACCACTGGCTATTTTCCTGAACATATTCAATATCAACTAACTCAAATTTTTTTGTTTCCAATATGGGCTGCACTAATTTTTCAATTGTCGCAATAACTTCCTTGCTCAAATAAGTCACTTCCTTTAAAACAAAAAGCGACCAGGGAATCCTGCTCACTTAAAAAGGACTAGCAATTACTTAATTTATGGTAGCATATGTAAAATTCTATTTCAAATAAAGGAACTTTCCTACACGATATGGATCGTTAATTGATCTTAAAAAGCTTTGGAAAACGATGAACAATGACCTCAAAACAATCTTCAATCACTTTGGTTAAAGGTTGCTGCGCATCAATTACAACTACACGTTTAGGATTATCTTTTGCAATTTTTAAATACCCCGCATGCACTTTTTGATGAAATTCTAAACCTGATAAATCCAAACGATTTATTTCATTTGCGCGATTTTGTTGAATACGAGCTAAACCTTCCTCAGGCAAAATATCTAAATAAAGCGTAAGATCAGGTTCTAAATCATCTGTTACAAATGTATTTAAATTGGCAATTGTTTCTATTCCGAGCCCTCGCCCAACACCCTGATAAGCTAGCGAGCTATCAACAAAACGGTCAGTTATAACAATCTTTCCGTCTTTAAGAGCAGGAAGAATTTTTTTCATCAAATGCTCTCTACGACTAGCAGCAAATAACAAGCTCTCTGTCTTTTCATCCATCTCTTTACTTTGCACATCAAGAATTACATTACGAATTCTTTCTGCAAGTGGAATCCCTCCAGGCTCACGTGTCGTTATAATAAAAGCATTAGAACGCTCTTTCAACAATGGCAATATGCCCTGAATCAACGAGGTTTTTCCAGAACCTTCTGCTCCTTCAACAGTGATAAATATCCCTTTCATAAGCTAACCTTTCGTAAAATAAAATCACACATTATGACCACCAATCACTTTAAGAATCTGTCCTGTGATTTGACTTGCTTTATTAACAAAATTCATTTGCTACCTCTTCTATACTGATTCTCCAAGCAACCAATCAACTGCATAAACTACTGGTATTCCATCGATATTACCTACATCCATACGGTTCAGCGAGATAATTGTTTTCTTATAATTATCTGCAATATTTAATAAATTCTTTTGTTCACGATTGCTGTCTCGTGGTAACTGGTAAGCAACTTGAAAATAATCAACTTCTCCATTTTTAAAGCACACAAAATCAACTTCCGCAGAATCAAACTTCCCTACAAAAACTTCATAATTACGCCGCTTTAGTTCCATATAAATAATATTTTCAAGCTGAGAGCCCGTATTCCCTATACGACCTAAGATATTATTTCTTATGCCTGTGTCAACTACATAATACTTAGCTAACGTTTTCAGCCTTTGCTTTCTTCGAATATCATATCTAGGCGCTTCATAAAATACAAATGATCCTTTAAGTAATTCGATGTACTTATCAATACTTGTTGGATTAGCTTTAACCCCTTCTGCTTTAATAGCATCAGAAATCTTTTTTATCGAAACTGTCGACCCTATTGTATCGAGCAAATACACCACTACTCGATCCAGCAAACTGATCTCTCTAATCTCACCTCGAGCAGCCACATCTTTTAAAATAATGCTTGTGTATATCCCGTCAAGAATATCTTCTTTGATTTTTTCATCTGGAATGGCAGGTAAAGCTGGAAATCCGCCCCATCTTAAATACTCTTTAAATAACATACCAGGATTTTTCTCGTTCAATGAATCGTTAAACACCTTAAACTCTGCAAAACTCAGTGGATACACCTGCAACTCAATATAGCGCCCCGTCAAATAAGTAGCAAGCTCTCCAGAAAGTAAATTTGCATTAGAGCCAGTGATGTATATATCACTATCAAATGCTACTCGTAATCCGTTGATTAATTTTTGCCAATTTTTAACTTCCTGTATTTCATCAAAAATAAAATAAATCTTTCCATTTAAATCTTTTACTTTAGCTTGAATTTCTTCATAGAGAACTCGCTCATCTGTTAGTCGAAAATTATCAGGATGCTCAAAGTTATAAAAAATAATATTTTCCTTAAAGACACCGGAATTTTCTAAATGCTTTCTGTATAGCTCTAAAATCACAGACTTTCCTGAACGTCTAACACCTGTTATGACTTTTACAAATTCGTTATCTTTTGCTTTTAAAAGCCAATCTAAATAATTTTTACGTATCAGCATACTTATCCCCTCATATTTGTATAATAACAAAAAATATTAATTTTTTAAAACATAATTGAAGAAGTCTTCAATCTTCGTTGTTTTTAAATCATAAATAACTAATTTTTATAGATAGTTTAACCTCAAAAGTTAGTCTAAACTATCAGTAAATAAGTCCACTTAAAAACTAAATCATTATAGCTGTTCCGATTTAAAACAATCTGTAGTATAATTAAACAATGGCATATTCTAAAGACACGCGAGAAATGGTCTTAAAATACCTCGCAAAGGGACATACTTATGAAGAAGCG
>JAIRWP010000071.1 GCA_031268845.1 Lactobacillales bacterium
CGCTTCTTCATAAGTATGTCCCTTTGCGAGGTATTTTAAGACCATTTCTCGCGTGTCTTTAGAATATGCCATTGTTTAATTATACTACAGATTGTTTTAAATCGGAACAGCTATAATGAGGATATTTTAAGACATTTTTACTTTTCATTACTTAGGACATTATCACTTTTCAATGACATGAGAGAAGTAGCTTTGGTAATTTTGTTTGACAAATTTATAGCTGGCTGTTAACACATTTTAAGGAGTTACAACAGGCGCTTCACTTGAAGAATTAGCACTTTCTGTACTACTAGAAGCAGTGCTGCTTTCTTCTGTTGAAGAAGGACTCGTCGTAGAACTTTCTGATGCGGAACTAGGAACGCTATTATAGCTATAGCCGTAATATTTTGAAGTAGATTTCCCGCCGATATATCCAGGAGAGTTTTTTAAATATAGCTCTGAGCCATACTGAATTACTTCATCAGGTTTTTCCCAGTCTTTATTTTTAACTTGTGCCATAACGTAACTCATTAATTGTTTATAAACATCTGTAACGACATGGAAATTCTCCTGCATCACAGGGGTCAAGCGATTATTATAACCGCTCCAAACGGACAAAGAGTAATATGGGGTGTAACCAACAAAACTTTCATCAGGAGCCATTAATAGATTTCGATTCGAGTAAGATGTTAAGTCCGCGCTTTTTTTAAGGTCTTCATCAGAATAATTTGAAGTTCCGGTTTTTCCTGCTTCAAAAAGTCCCGGTGATTTTGCTTCTTTACCGGTTCCTGTAGTAAGCACGCCCTTTAGCATATCAGTAATCATATATGCTGTAGCAGCTTCCATTGCACGTGTTGCTTTTGATTTATATATTTCTTCAACGCCATCATTGTAAATAATTTTTTCGATATAGTATGGCTGATTGAAAACGCCATTGTTGGCAAATGCTGCATAAGCTGCAGCAATTTTCAAAGAAGAGACACCTTGTTTTTCGTTTTTAGTATGCATACTAGAAGAGATAGCGTTGGCGTAAAAAAGTTCTGGATAGTTAATTCCAATCTTACTTAAAAATTCTTTAGCTTTGTCTAAACCAACAGCTTCTAAAGCTTTAACTGCAGGAACATTACGAGATTCAACCAAAGCCCGCCGCATGGTCATTGAGCCCAGATATTTTAAATCCCAATCGTAAATCTGCTCTTGCGTTCCCGGATAGTAATATTTGCTATCATTGAAGATTTGAGCAGTTGAATAATTTAAATACTCAATTGCTGGACCATAGTCAACCATCGGCTTCATTGTTGATCCCCAGTCTCGATCATTTTGAGTGGCTCTATTTGATCCTAGCGAGATATTTTCAGGAATACTGCGTCCACCGATTTGAGCACGAACTTTTCCCGTTTGCACTTCGATTAAAGTTGCCGCGATTTGCATTTCTTCATCAGGAAAGTTAACATCATCACCGGTGTTAACGATATTATAGAGTCTTTCTTGGGCTTTACTATCAATGTTTGTATAAACATTTAAGCCATCTGTCCAAACATTTTTCCCAGTTTTTTCTTTAACTTCTTTAATGACTTCGACCAAATAAGGATCGTATTGCTTAAAATCTTGATTATCTTCTTCTAGCTTTTGCAAGCCATCGTTAATATTGGTCTTTTTTGCTTCTTTATATTCATCTTGAGTAATTTTCTTTTCTTCTAGCATTGTATACAAAACAAGATCACGCCGTCTTTTAGCAGCTTTTGGATTGTTATATGGGTTATACTCACTGGGAGCTTGTGGGATCCCTGCTAATAATGCTGCTTGATCAAGAGTTAAATCTTTAATTTCTTTTTTATAATAAGCCTTAGCTGCTGTTTTCATGCCATAAATCCCATTGCCCATATATACTTTATTAGCATAGTACGTAAGAATTTCAGATTTAGAACTGTGACGTTCTAGTTGAATGGCTAACCAAGCTTCTTGTGCCTTCCGTTTGAAAGTTTGATCACTGGTTTTGGTACTAAAATAAGACAGTTTAACTAACTGTTGTGTTAAAGTACTACCTCCTTGGGTGGAAGAGTGCGTTAAATTATGAAAAGCCGAGCCAAAAATACGGATCAGATCAAAGCCATGATGCTTATAAAAACGTTGGTCTTCAATTGAAATGATTCCATCTGTTAGTAGCTCAGAGATTTCGCCTATTTCGAGTAACTCACGGTGCTCTTTACCTAAATCAGCAATTAGATTGCCATCTTTATCAAAAAATTTTGAACTAGCAGCCGCTTCTAATTTTGCTGGAACTAATTTTGGCGCATCCTTGATATAGTAAAAAAAGACACCTGCTCCGAAAACAATCCCAGCTATCCCCAAAATAAATATTGTAAAGAAGATCTTCCAAAGAAAAGATTTCTTTTTTTTTCTTCTTTTTTTCGATGCGTATTTTCTTGAACGCTGATCTTTAATGAGAATCTCCTCCTCTTAGAACCTGTTAACGATCTCTCCATCAATAGAGAGATCGTTAACAGGTTCTTAACAGAATATCGACTGCTTCAAGGTAAGGAATTTGCGGAGCGATTTTTATGGTCAACTCGATTCCTTCTTGTTCAATATCTGAAAGTTTCAGTGATTTACGCTTAGATGTGCGATATTGTTCAATCAACTTTTCCGCTGGATAATAAAAGACACGCTGCAGACGGGAAAAAAATAATAAAACAAAAGCAATTCCCTTTTGTTCAAGCACCGCTTCCATATGTTTAAGCTGATGCTGATGAAAGTTACTAAAGGGAAATGAAGTTTTCTGCTTTGTCTCTTTGGCTTCAAAGTCCAAATATTTCCCTTTATAAACACCATTATAGTCGGTAGTTGATGCTTGTTTAAAGTATGCTTCGCTAATTTTAGCTTTACTTCTTTGCGGATAATCAACTTTAACAATTTGAATCGGTGTAGGTTTTTTATGAACAACACAAAGACCATGTGTTAGGTAATAAGCATTACTTTGATTAATTGCTTCTTCAAAGCTCATTCCACGTTTGCCAAACTCAATTACCTGACGTTTCTTTTGAGAAAAGTTTTCAGGCTGATATTTTTTCCCTTGCACCTTACTTCCATTGGGATAATTACAAATAATCATTTTTCCCTCCATATTTGTTCGTATTATAACATAGAAGAAAATTTGTTAGGTTTTTGTTAAAAATATGAAAAAGGCCACATAAAACAGTTTTATATAGTCAATCAACTTAAAAATCAAACTAAAAAATTTAAGATTGCTTTACTGATTTCTTCAAATTCACAGCTATGTTTTTTAAGCCATTTTTTCATATTTGCCCAAAGATGTTCAATG
>JAIRWP010000049.1 GCA_031268845.1 Lactobacillales bacterium
TTTTATTTCCTCAATTCTTATTTATTAATATGATTACATATTACCTGAACTTTTGGAAAAATGCTACATATTGGATTCTATAATATCCTCTTTTGATTTTCAAGTTGATTGACTATATCAAGGTGCGGGTTTTAGCGTAACAGAAGCACAAATTTATGAAGAGTTATTCAAGCTAATGGTTTTTGAAAAAATTATTAGATGTGACAGCGTTGAATTTTCTAGAGAAGAAAAAGAAGGTATCGATGCTGAATTAAATCGAGTTTCTGAATTATCCGAAGCTGAGTTTTCACCCTTTCTAACTGTGCAATTGCCTTCATTAATACCTGATAGAAAGCTTGCACCTGTAACTTTTAGCGAAGATCTTATTTCCTTGGCATTTAGTGGATTTAGCAAATTTTGTCATTTAGAAATTGTCGATCAATTAGGAGAATTACAAAAAGTCAGCCTGGTTATTGACAATGAAGAACAATTTAAAAATGCGGGGATGTTAATGAAGAAATTTGGTATGAGTTTATTAAAATTTTTTTAAGGAATGGCGAGGGAAATTTTATCATCATAAACCTTGCAGCGAATTTATAAAAATGCTACCCTTTCGAAGGTTTAGCTTTTCGTGTGTTTTTTCTACTCTCGTTTAGAAAAAAGTGAGTGAAAAGTTAGCATGCTGACTGTAATTGTTGCTGGACGTATGAGCCCGATAATTGCAGCTTTTTTATTTTGTTCAGAAAAGATCTCCTTAGTTTATTAGTTAA
Source organism: Lactobacillales bacterium (assembly GCA_031268845.1). GTDB lineage: Bacteria > Bacillota > Bacilli > Lactobacillales > Streptococcaceae > JAIRLR01. The sequence goes on from JAIRWP010000049.1 coordinate 750, forward strand.
CAAAAATTGTTCCTGCTTGATCGATACCCATTTCCAAAAGTGTTTGCAAATCCATAAATTCATTATTTTTGACATACACTGCTAAATCCATTGTTTGGTCAAATTCTTTACGAAAAATTTTTGCATAATCAACCCCTTTTTGCATGTTATCCGCTGCTAATGCTATTTGCTTAATATGCAGTTCCTGCAATCTTTTAACCGTCTCAACAAATTCAATTTCTTTTGTTCTTTGCGCGTTAATAAAATAAATCAATTTTTTATTTTCAAAACAAAGTGGTTTTAAGGTGTTGCATAACTCCTTTAACCGCTTCCAATTTTCCGCTGTAAGTTGAGTGGATAAAAAACCTACAAGCAGTTTGTCTGCTCCATGCTTAAACAAATCAACTGTTTCGTAGGCAATTTTGGCGATTGTTCCTGAAAAAAGTGGATAGTCCACAAAACTTCCCACTTTTGTCGTAAGTCCGCTTAGCAAATTTTTTGTTCGCTCCACATAATTAGGCAAAACATAGATCTCATCTACTGGTTGAAAAAATAATTTCTGAATTGCAATTTTTAGCTCATCGTCTTGTAAACTATTACAAACATAAAGTTTAGCCATTGTTTTCATTAATTTTTCAACCTCAATTCCAATTCATAGCTAACTGCACTTAAAAAATAAAGCGGCGCAGTTTCTGTGCGTAAAATACGTGGTCCCAAACCAACAATAAATGCTTCATGGGCAAGAAAAATTTTTACTTCCTCTTTGGATAAGCCACCTTCTGAACCAAAAATCACAAGAATTTTTGTATGCCTTTTTATTTTCGTTAAAAAAGATGCTAGCTTAAAACATTCACCTTGTTTTGCTGCTTCTTCATAAGCTACCATCACAAAATCATAATCTTGAAATTTTTTTAATAATTTTTGTTTTGTATCAAGTAACTCAACTAACGGTTGATAAGTTCTTTGCGACTGCTCTGCAGCCTCTTTAGCAATCTTTGTTAAACGTTCTTGCTTTTTTAAAAGCTTTTTGGCGTCCCATTTTGCAACTGATCTATCTGAAGGAAAGGCTAAGACTGAATGAACGCCCAACTCAGTTGTTTTTTGAACGATCAATTCCAGCTTATCCCCTTTAGGAAAACCATGGGCAATTGTTACATCAACAGGCAACTCTTTTACTTCTTTTTCCTCTTCTAGTAAAGCAAAAACCACCTCAGTACTTTCCAGCTTCGCTATTTCTGCTAGAAAACTTTGCTTATTTTGAAAAACTAAGTATACTTTATCTCCTTTATTCATCCGCATAACTCGTATAATATGATGTGCTACATCTCCTGTTACTTGCACAGTTTGCTGATCTGATGATAAAGAATCTTCAAGAAAATAACGCTGCACTTAACTTTCCTACCCTTCTGCTTTCAAATCAAGTAAAATAGCGCTTACAGCTTCTACGGCTTCACTTGCAGTATAAACCTTTACCTCGATCCATTTCATTTTTGAACCTATCTTTAAATTCCAATACATAAAGTGATGAGCAAGAATGCAAAAAAATGTTACCTTGCATTCTTGCCATCTTGTATCAATATACTTATTATTTATTTTGAATTTTATTACTGTAGTGGGATATGATAGAATGCAAATAGGGTTGTTTGTCATTCATTATCCTCCTATTGATAAGTTGTAATGAACAATCTTTAAAAATTTCTCCATAATGAAAATCTCGTTGATAACAAAACGGGATTTTCATCTATTTAGAAATCGTTAGCAGATTCTGAAAATAGGAAAGAGTGAGTTAAGTGAAATATATAGTTATTTCATTTTGGGCATTAATTTTAGGCCAAGTTTTAGGATATATTGCTGAATCGTTAGCAGAAGTGCAAGCTGGACAGCATGCAGTGCTGCTAGCTATTATTTCGTTAGTTGTAGCGTTGGTTGTTATTCTTATTGATAAAATTGGGATTACAGATACAGAAAATTAATTTTAAGAAAAAAGTTCAAGTTGTCTTGTATTTGTAATTGGACAGACACAAGTTCCTGCTGGTAAAAATTGATTTTCTTGCAGAAGTGTTAATCGTCCTGTTCTTTTATTGCGTGCAAATAAGCTTACGTTATCCGAATTTTGATTAGCCACAATTAAAAAATTTTCTTCTTGTGAAAAGTTAAAATCGCGTGGAAACTCACCTCTTGTGTCTGTTAATTCTAGAAAAGTTAAGTTTCTGCCATTAGGACTGACTTTAAAAGAAATAATAGAGTTATGCCCACGATTTGATGCATAAAGAAATCTTCCATCTTTACTTATCCGAATAGCAGCTGCGCTATTAAACTCAGTAAAATCATCAGGAATAGTTGAAAGTGTTTTAAGGTGGGAAAATGTCCCATCTTCTTTTTTATAATTTAAGACTTCAATAGTTGAATTTAGTTCGCAAATAAGATACGCCGTATATTGATTGGGATTAAAAATCATATGTCTGCTACCTGCACCAGGCGCAGATTTATATAATGCGATTTCAGTTAATGTGCCGTCTTCCTTAACTTTATAAGTATAAACGCTATCATTTCCCAAATCGCAAACCACCAAGCGTCCATCAGGTGTCAGATCTGAATAGTGAGCATGAGGTCCTTTTTGATTTTCATGTGGACCGCCGTTACCTGTAAGTTGAACGGAGTTCGCTAATCTTAAATAACCGTCTTCATCTCGTTTATATACATAAACTATACCTTGATGGAAATTTGAACCATAGACCAAATTTCTTTTTTCATCCACAGCAACATAGCAAAGCGGGGATTTGTTTTTTTCAACCACATGATTTAGTGGGATTGCATAAATTTCACTTATATCAAAGGCTGCAATCCCTCCTTCATCTTCAATAGCACCAACAGTATATAAGTATTTTTTTTGATTAACAGTAAGATAAGTTGGACTAGGTTCGGTGGCGATTAACTGAAGATCATTTAAACTTTTTGTTCTAGTATCCAGCAATAAGCTGTAAATTCCTTTACCGACTTGTTTGGTATATCCACCAAATAAAATGTATTCTCTCATTTTTTACTCCTAATTCTATAATTGCTTAAAAAATTTGCATAAGTTTAAATTCATTTCAAAAAAGCAGTGACGAGTAAGTCGTATAGAGTATGTAAAATTATCGGTACGCATAGATTTTTGGTCTTATCTAAAGAGTATGAAAAGATCATTCCTATGACAAAGGTATTTGCAAACTGAAAGAAATTTGGAAACGTTCCATTGTGCATCTGGATTGGAAAATGAATAATAATAAATAAAATATTAGTGATAATCATCGCACTAGAAGTTTGCATTTTACTTGTTAATGCGTTTTGAATTAATCCACGAAATACTATTTCTTCTGTAAGGCCGACAACGGCAAGCCAAATCCAGTTAGAGGACTTGAAATCTTGATTTAAAGTTAAACTTTTATTTTGGATGAAGCTTTTGATTAAAGGCATGCAGGTAAGTAATAAGACTCCCCACATTTCCGTGGGCCATCTTATTTTTGAGCAAAATAAGTCAGTTAAAGAGTAGGTCAGCTCTGATTGGTACTTTCTAATAAAATAGATGCTGGGAAAAACCCAGAGAACAACTTTGGTTAAACTATTAATGACTTCGCCGGTATATTGATCTGTGTGCGACATCTGCCACGGACTAAAAATCAAATGAAAAACAAACCATAAACTTAAAAGCAGTAAATAATAAATAGCTACTGGTAAAATTAAATTTTTGCTTTTTTTGATTGTACTCAGCTCCTTTTTATATAAGAACGTGTTAACAAGCTCTAAGATTTAAGGTACGAAATGAGAATATCATAGAACTATATCGAAATAAATTGTGAATTTGACGAAGATGAATGAAGTCTGTAAAATCATAGAAGTATTTTAAGGTTAGTCCTTTTGATGTCGTATTATTTCAAGTAATGGAGGCATTATCCCTTGAAGGCACAAAATTTATTTAACTTTCGCTTTGTAAATACAAGGCTAGGGTTTATGTTTTTCTTAGTGATTTTATTTTGGCTTAAATCGGTTTGTGCTTATTTCTTTAATTTTGATTTAAATATCGAAAGTAATTTTCAATATTTTTTTCTTTTGATTAACCCTATAGCGATGACGATTTTTTTATTAGGGATTGCTTTATACATTAAACCCCCTTTAGCTAGTTATATAACGATGGGCATTATCTATTGTTTATTAACTATTTTGTTATTTTCAAATGTTTCTTATTATCGTGAATTTTCGGATTTTTTAACAATTGCTACTATTTTAGGATCAAAATCAGTTTCAGCAGGTTTAGGTGAAGCAGCAGTTAATTTATTTCGTCCATATGATCTCTTTTTTTTCGTAGATTTAATTGTTATTCCGCTCCTTTTTTTCACTAAAAAAATAAGTATGGATCAACGATCTTTTCGTTTAAGAGTTTCTTTTGCTATTTCTGCAATTGCATGCATGTTGTTTGGCGCTAATTTATCCTTTGCTGAAGTTGCTCGTCCGGAATTGCTAAAACGAATGTTTTCCAATGATTATATTGTGAAATATATGGGAGTTAGTTTTTTTACGGTTTATGATGGTTATCGCTTTTTTAAGACTGACCAAGTTCGCTCAGAGGCTTCACCCAAAGATTTAGTTAAGGTTAAAGACTATGTTAAGGAACATTACACAGGTTATGATCCTAATTTATTTGGGATTGTGAGAGGACGCAATGTTATCACGATACATCTAGAAAGTTTTGAGCAGTTTTTAATCAATTATAAATTGAAAGATCAGCAAGGTGAAGAGCATGAGGTTACACCTTTTCTAAATAAAATTTTTGCATCAAAAGAAACTTTTAGTTTTGATAATTTTTTTCATCAAGTTTCACAAGGGAAAACTTCTGATGCGGAGAATTTATTAGAAAATAGTTTATTTGGTTTAGAGAGCGGCTCTTTATTTACTCAGTATGGTGGAGAAAATACTTTTCAAGCGGCTCCTAATATTTTGCAGCAACACTCTGGCTATACTAGTGCTGTTTTTCATGGCAATGGCGGCGGATTTTGGAATCGTAATGAAACTTATAAACAGCTTGGCTATGATTATTTTTTTCATGATAAATACTTTAAAATTAATGAAAAAAACTCTTTTCAATATGGTTTGCATGATAAAGAATTGTTCAAGCAATCAATTAAATATCTTGAACATCTTCAGCAGCCTTTTTATGTTAAATATATAACCGTTTCTAATCATTTCCCTTATGGTGAATTTCATGGGAAGGATGATGGTTTTCCTTTTGCTGATACAAAAGATAAGACGATCAATGGTTATTTTGCAACGGCTCATTATCTAGATACAGCTGTAAAAGAATTTTTTGCTTATTTGAAAGCAAGCGGCTTGTATGATCATACTGCGATTGTTATTTATGGGGATCATTATGGAATTTCCAATAAACGAAATCCCGATTTAGCAGAGTTGTTAGGCAAAGATCCAGAAACGTGGAATGACTATGATAATGTTATGCTGCAGCGAGTACCTTTTATGATTCATATGCCAAATGCGAATATTCCAGGACGAATAGAGGAGAGTCCAGCTGAAAGTCTTGATTATATTAATCATAGCTTTGGTGGAGAAGTGGATGTTTTGCCAACGCTTTTACATTTATTAGGAATTGATAATCAGCGTTATCTGCAGCTGGGTCAAGATTTATTATCGCCAAAGAAGGATCAAATTGTTGCTTTTCGAAATAAAAATTTTGTAGCATCAGATTATACTGTCTTAGGTTCAAAAATATATAATACTCAAACAGGGGAGCTACTGGAAAATCCAACAGAGGAAACGTTATCTATAATTGAGCAACTAAAGCAAAAAGTAAATCAGCAAATTACAATGTCTGATTTGCTTACTACAAAGGATTTGTTGCGTTTTTATGGTAAGAATGAAAGTGGTTTATCGCCTATTAATCCTGAGAAGTATAATTATCAAAAAGAATTAGAGCGGTTGAAGAAAATTGAAAAACAAAAGAAGCAAAATTCAACTAGCCTTTATAGTAAAAATAATAAACGCTCAACGGTGAAGCTTTATAAGACAAAAAGTTATCAAAACTATCAGGATGAGGATGAGAGTGAATTTTTGCCTTAAGAGCTTGTTAACAGGCTCTAAGAGAGCCAGATAAATATATTGGAATAAAAATTTAAGGAGAAATTTAAATGAATTATAAAAAAATGATGATGATTTTAGTAAGCAGCGTAGTGATGTTAACGTTATTTACAGCTTGTGGTAGTCAAGAAAAGAAATCTTCAAAATCAGCAAGTTCGAGTTCTTCTAAAGTGAAAGAAAAAGTAGATTTGAATTCATTGGACTTGCCACAGTTAGAAGCAGGTGTAAGTGCCGATGAATATTTGGTTAAGATGAAGACAATTGAAGGGGAGATTGAGATTAAACTATTCCCTAAACAGGCACCGTTAGCAGTAGAAAACTTTGTTACTCATGCTGAGGAAGGTTATTACAATGGCACGACTTTTCACCGTGTAATTAAAAACTTTATGGTTCAAGGAGGAGACCCTCAAGGTACTGGTCAAGGTGGCGCATCAATATGGAAAGATAAAGATAAGAAGAAAGACTCAGGCAATGGTTTTAAGAATGAAATTTCCAATAAGCTTTATAACATTCGTGGTTCTTTGTCGATGGCAAATGCTGGGCCAAATACTAATGGCAGTCAGTTCTTTATTAGTCAAAATAATGAAGATAAAAGTGACGGCTTATTGTATGAAGATTACCCTAACTGCAATTCGGAAAGTAAGCCACAACTAAAAAATATGTTACAATAACCTCATGTTAAAGATTGCGAAAAAATCCAAAGTCAACATATTAAGCTCTATTCAAAAAGGCGAAATAGACGC
>JAIRWP010000088.1 GCA_031268845.1 Lactobacillales bacterium
CCAAAGTCAGTAATAATTTATGCGGGAGAATTTTTTGCAATTTTTGCTTTTTTGGATTTTTTGCACTTATATTCGAAAGCACCACCGGGTATTAAGGAAAAACTTGATAAAGTGCTGGAGATGGTTTAGATGGTTTAAATAGCTACTTTTTTACTTTCCGAATTGCAGTTACCCTAAAAAGATTATTGAAGCTTATAAAAAGGATGGAAATCCGAACTTAGATGGAGATTATACTGTTTTTGGGCAAGTTTTAAAGGGGATGGATGTGGTAGATAAAATAGCTAGTGCTGAAGTTAAAACCAGCGAAGGTGACAAAGCCGATCCATCAGAAAGCTCAACACCTGTAAATCCAGTGAAAATTGAAACAATTGAAATTTTGCAAAAACCAAGTAAATAAAAATTCAAATAATATGCGTTGTCATTATAGATCGATTTTTAAAGAAAATCGTAGCACTTCCTTAAATCTTTATTGAAGTGCGTCTAGAATGGTACACCTCTACAGCGTTAGCGAAGAGGTGTTTCCCTTTTGAGTTGATAAAGATCTAGTAAGGAGAAGTTTATGTGCGGAATTGTTGGTGTAGTTGGTAGTAAGAATGCGGCAGATATTTTGATTCAAGGATTGCAAAAATTAGAGTATCGGGGCTATGACTCAGCAGGAATTTTTGTAGCGGATAAAAATGGAAGTCAAAATTTAGTTAAAGCGGTTGGCAGAATCTCAGCTTTGCAAGAAAAAATCGGTATTGAAGTAAATGGTTCTTCGGGCATTGGACATACGCGTTGGGCAACGCACGGTAAGCCAAGTGAGGCGAATGCTCACCCTCATGTTTCAGCAAATTCTCGCTTTGTTTTGGTTCACAATGGTGTTATTGAAAATTTTAAAGAGTTGAAAGGTGAATATCTGGCAAATGATAAATTTGTGGGCGAAACGGATACAGAGATTGTTGTCCATTTAATCGGCAAATTGATCGAAGAAGAAAATTTATCTGTGGTTGAAGGTTTTCAAAAAGCTTTGAAATTAATTGAAGGCTCTTTTGCCTTTGCTTTGATGGATAAAAAGAATCCTGAAGTTATTTATGTAGCGAAGAATAAATCTCCGTTGTTAATTGGCTTAGGTGATGGGTACAATATGGTGTGTAGTGACGCGGTGGCGATGATTCGCGAAACTAATCGCTTTTTGGAGATTCATGACGGGGAAATGGTAATTGTTAGAAAAGATGCTGTAGAGATTATCGATGCTGATGACGCGACAATAAAACGTGAGCCTTATATAGCAAAGCTTGATTTGTCGGATATTGGTAAGGGGACTTATCCATACTATATGCTTAAGGAAATTGATGAGCAACCAGCGGTGATGCGTAAGATTATGCAGGAATATATATCTGAGGATAATCCTCATCAAATGAGAGTAGATCAAGAGATTTTAGAAGATGTTGTAAAGGCTGATCGAGTTTATATTATTGCGGCAGGAACGAGTTCTCATGCAGGTTGGGCGGCAAAAGCTTTCTTTGAGCAGATGACGAAAACTCCTGTAGAAGTTTGTCTTTCTTCTGAATTTGGTTACAATATTCCATTGTTATCCAATAATCCGCTCTTTATATATATATCACAATCAGGTGAGACAGCTGATAGTAGGCAAGTGTTGGTCAAAATGAAAGAGCTTGGATATAAAGCATTAACGATTACAAATGTACCAGGTTCGACTTTATCACGGGAAGCAGACTATACATTATTGTTGCACGCAGGCCCTGAAATTGCGGTAGCTTCGACGAAGGCTTATACAGCGCAGATTGCAGTAATGGCCGTGCTTGCAAAAGCTGTAGGTGAATACATTGAAAACTTGGCGGCTAGAAATTTTAATTTGATTAAAGAGTTATCATTAGTTGCCAATGCAATCGAAGTGTTGCTAACGGAAAAAGAACTGATTGAACAAAAAGTAGTAAAACATTTGCAAGATACTAGAAATGCCTTTTATATCGGGCGCGGTGCTGATTATTATGCTTCAATGGAGGCAGCATTAAAATTAAAGGAAATTTCTTATATTCAGTGTGAAGGTTTTGCAGCTGGGGAGTTAAAACATGGAACAATTGCCTTGATTGAAGAAGGCACACCGGTGCAGGCTTTGATTAGCAATCAAGAAATAGCGTCGCATACCAGAGGTAATGTGATGGAAGTTGTTTCACGTGGGGCAAAAATTTTAACGATTGTTTCACAAGACTGTGCGCAAGTTGATGATGATATTGTGGTGCAAACGGTTCATCCATTTTTAACTTGTATTGCAATGGTGGTGTCAACACAGTTAGTGGCTTATTATGCTACTTTGCAAAGAGGCTTAGATGTGGATAAACCGCGGAATTTGGCAAAATCGGTAACAGTGGAGTAAACATTTATTAAGCAAAAAAGTAGGAGCTGGCGGTTTTAGAACCTGTTAACAATCTCTCTATTGATGAATCCCGTTATGCAAGTTGTAATCAAGCGAAGCTTGAAACAGCTTGTAATAACCCGACAGGTTTTTTTGAGAAATTTTTACGCGTTTTTTAGGAAAAAAAACGCAGATTTAGTGGTGCTAAATCGAGGCTTTTTGACGAAGAAAAGCAAAAAATTACCAAAAAAGTCGCGATTACGGAGATCGTTAACAGGTTCTTAGTTGCTAATTCCTACTTTTTGATTTAAAGATTATACGAAGTGTCTTCTAAGTTTAAAGCATCAAGGATCATTGTGGCTGTTTCTTCAATTGATAGCTTTGTCGTATTAATAATTTGACAGCCTAATTTTTCATACAAGTTATCGGCGTATTTTAATTCTTTTTTGATATTGTTGATGTTTGAATACTCTGTATCCTCTTCTAGGCCGTAAGAGCGCATTCTTTCCATCCGAATATTACTGATAGTTTTGGCGCTATTTGTGAGTCCAATGATTTTCTTAGGATCAACTTTCCATAGTTCATCAGGAATTTTAGCTTGAGGCATAATTGGCAGATTAGCGACTTTAATATTTTTATTTGCTAAAAATAAAGAAAGCGGTGTTTTAGATGTACGAGAGACACCAAGAATGATAATATCTGCTCTTAAAAAGCCGCTTGGATCCTTACCATCATCATATTTAACAGCAAATTCGATTGCTTTGATGCGTTTAAAATAGTTTTCATTTAATTGGTGTTGCGCTCCTAATTTTCTAGCTGGTTCTACACCAGTTCGTCTGGTAATTTCTGTAATGGTAGGTTGCAGTAAATCTTGACAGAATAAGCCATGCTCAGCACAAAAGTTATTGATATATTTTTGTAATTCTTTTTCCACTAAAGTATGCATAATTAAGCCTTTATTAACCAATGCTTTTTCAAGTTGTGTTTTTAAAACATCTAATGTGCGGACAAAACTTTTACGGTGAAAGATAAAAGCTATAGTAGCAAATTGGGCCATATTAGCATGCGCTACTTTAACTGCGGTGTCCCCTACAGAATCAGAAATTACATAAAGATGGATTGTAATCTTTTCTGACATATTTAGCTCCTCGTTTTATTTTTAATTATTTTGTTTGTAGCGTTATAATACTCTTCTTTGCTGAATATTTGTATAATATTTTATAGAAATATTTAGAACCTGTCTACTATCTCCATAATAGCGAAATTTTTGGCAATTTTTCGCTCTTCGTCGTTAAAAATCCTCGATTTGGATCACCAAATCTGCGTTTTTTGCCTAGAATTGCATAAAAATTTTCCCAAAATTTCATCTATAGAGAGATAGTAGACGGGTTCTTAGAGGTGATTTTATGGATTTTGAAAAGTGGACAACAACTGTCCAACAAGCTTTTGCTGAAGCTCAGCAAGTGGCTGCTGTGCGTAAGCATCAAGAGGTTGATATTCCTCATTTGTGGAAGATTTTTTTGCAACCGGATCATTTTGCCTATAATTTTTATAAAGATCTAGGTGTGGATGTCGAAGATTTTAATGCTCGTGTAGATATGCTTTTAGATCGTATTTCGGTTGTTGAGGGTGGTAATGTTAAATATGGGCAAGCTTTAAGTCAAAATTTATTTCAGCTGTTAACGCAATCAGATAAGCTAAAGAATGAGTTTGGTGATGAGTTTTTATCAACGGAGATTATTTTGCTAGCTTTATATGAATTGCCAAATTATGAGTTGACAAAATTTTTAGTCGGTCTTGGTTTGACAAAGAAGAAGTTTAAAATTGCGATTGAAGATATGCGAGGAGGAGATCGTGTGACAAGTCAAAGTGCAGAAGAGACATATAAGGCTTTGGAAAAATATGGCGTAGATTTAGTGCAAAGAGTGCGTGATGGTTCTCTTGATCCGATTATTGGACGTGATGAGGAGATTCGTGATGTGATTCGCATTTTATCGAGAAAGACCAAGAATAATCCGGTATTAATTGGGGATCCTGGCGTAGGAAAAACAGCCATTGTTGAAGGTTTAGCACAGCGAATTGTGCGCAAAGATGTGCCGGAAAACTTGAAAGATAAGCTTATTTTTTCCCTTGATATGGGAGCTTTAATTGCTGGCGCAAAATTTCGCGGAGAATTTGAAGAGCGTCTAAAGGCTGTGTTACAGGAAGTTAAAAAGTCTGATGGGCAAATTATTTTATTTATTGATGAGCTGCATACGATTGTAGGTGCTGGTAAGACGGAAGGTTCAATGGATGCGGGAAATTTATTAAAACCGATGTTAGCACGTGGAGAACTTCATTTGATTGGGGCCACGACTTTGGATGAGTATCGTCAGTATATGGAAAAAGATAAGGCGCTAGAGCGCCGTTTTCAAAAAGTTTTGGTTAAGGAGCCAACAGTTGAAGATACGATTTCGATTTTGCGTGGCTTAAAAGAACGTTTTGAAATACATCATGGTGTCAGTATTCATGATAATGCATTGGTTGCTGCAGCCAAATTATCAGATCGTTATATAACTGAGCGTTTTTTGCCTGATAAAGCGATTGATTTGGTGGATGAGGCTAGTGCTAATATTCGTGTTGAGATGAACAGTTCCCCTACAGAGCTCGATCAGGCAACACGTCGCTTAATGCAGCTTGAAATTGAAGAAGCAGCGCTTAGGAAAGAAACTGATGATGCATCAAAAAAGCGCTTGAGAATTTTGCAAGAAGAGTTGGCCAATTTACGTGAAGAAACAAATAATTTGAAAATGCGTTGGGAAACGGAAAAAGAAGAGGTCAATGCGGTAAGTAATAAGCGAGCTGAGCTGGAGCGATCAAAGTATGAGTTAGAAGACGCTGAAGCAAATTATGATTTGGAAAAGGCAGCGATTTTAAGACATGGGAAAATTCCTGATTTGGAAAAGGAATTAAAAGAGCTAGAGAAAAAAGCAAAGCACGATGATTTGCGCTTGGTGCAAGAAGCGGTAACCGAAGAAGAGATTGCTGAGGTTGTTGGACGTTTAACAGGTATTCCAGTTACTAAGTTGGTTGAAGGTGAACGAGAAAAGCTATTAAAATTAAACGAAACATTGCATAAGCGTGTTACCGGGCAAGATGAGGCAGTAGATGCGGTAAGTGATGCGGTGATTCGTGCGCGGGCTAGTTTGCAGGATCCAAAAAAGCCTCTTGGCAGTTTCTTGTTTTTGGGCCCAACAGGTGTCGGGAAGACAGAGCTTGCTAAAGCACTAGCAGAGAATTTATTTGATTCTGAAGAGCAGATGGTGCGCATTGATATGAGTGAATATATGGAAAAGCATAGTGTTTCACGTTTAGTGGGGGCGCCTCCTGGTTATGTTGGTTTTGAAGAAGGCGGACAGTTAACAGAAGCGGTTAGGCGCAATCCTTATACGATTATCTTGCTGGATGAAGTGGAAAAAGCGCATTCTGATGTTTTTAATATTTTATTGCAGGTGCTTGACGATGGACGATTGACGGATTCCAAGGGTGTTGTGGTTGATTTTAAAAATACGGTGTTGATTATGACCTCAAATATTGGCTCTCATCTGCTTTTAGAAGGTGTGCAGGATGATGGAGAGCTTTCGGATGATTTAAAAGAGCAAGTTATGGCTATGCTTAAGGGGCACTTTAAACCGGAATTTTTAAATCGCATCGATGATATTTGTTTCTTTACGCCATTAAACTTGGAAAATGTCAAAGAGATTATTGTAAAAATGATGCATCAGTTAGTAAAACGTTTAGAAGAGCAAGAAATTAAACTTGAGATATCAGAAGAAGCTAAGATATGGATTGCTGAAAATGCTTATGAACCTGCTTATGGAGCTAGACCATTAAAGAGATATTTAACGAAAGAAGTTGAAACACGGCTTGCCAAACTAATTATTGGTGGGAAAATTTTGCCAAAATCAAAGGTGGTTATTGATATCTTGGATGATAAACTAACTTTTGAAATAATTAAGCAAAAAGATGAAAAGTAGTATGTCTTGGGCGTTAAATCTCTTTTTGCATAAAAAGAGTTTAGAGACTGGAGAAATAAGTTTTGAAAGTTGAAGATTTTCCTTGTGAGTTTAAAAAGGCTATACCTATTATTAAACGACTGCGGCAGGCGGGATTTGTCGCATATTTTGTTGGCGGTTCGGTGCGAAATTTTTTATTAGGGCAAGAAATTCATGATATCGATATTGCTACCAGTGCTTATCCAGCAGAGATAAAGGAGATATTTCCACGAACAGTCGATGTTGGGATTGAACATGGAACGGTGATGGTTTTGTATAAGGGGCGTTCGTATGAGGTGACAACGTTTCGCACAGAGTCGGCTTATCAAGACTATCGCAGACCTGATTCAGTGATTTTTGTTCGCACACTTGAGGAAGATTTAAAACGTCGCGATTTTACAATCAATGCTTTAGCAATGGATAGCAATGGAAAAATTATCGATTTATTTGCTGGAAAGGCAGATTTGCAGGGTAAAGTTATTCGTGCTGCAGGAGACTCTAATGAACGTTTTCATGAGGATGCACTGCGTATGATGCGCGCTTTTCGCTTTGCTAGTCAATTAGGATTTAGAATTGAAGATACAACTTATCAAGCAATTCAAGCCAATGTTTCTTTGCTAGAAAAAATCAGTATGGAGAGGATTCAAGCGGAGTTTATCAAGTTGATGTTAGGTAAATTTCGCAATAAAGGTTTGCGTATTTTTATTGAAACTAAAGCTTTTTTGCATGTTCCTTGTTTGCAGCAAAAAAGTTTTGACTTAAAAAAGTTGTTGCAACTACCTGATGATACACTTCATACCTCTAGTCAAGTTTGGGCGCTATTGGGCTATTTTTTAGCGTTTTCTCAAGTTGATTTTCATAAGTTTTTGCGGGAGTGGAAAGAAGCGAAAGCTGTTTTTCGGGAAGCTTTTTTAATGTTAGAATTATTAAAGAAACGAAAGCATTCTGAGTGGACAAATGAGTTATTATTTCAAGCTGGCTTGGATATCGCACTTTTAACTGAAGAGTTGGTTCAATTAATTTGGCGGCGCGGTGATAATGAAAAAATTAAAAAGCAGTTTGCTAAATTACCGATTACTTCGCGTAGTGAGATTGCTGTAAGCGGGAATGACTTACAAAAAGAATTAAACCGTAAACCTGGAGAATGGCTAGGAATTATGATTGCCCAAATTGAGCAAGCTATTCTTCAAAGGAAATTGAAAAATGAGTATCAAGCAATTATCGAATTTGCAAGAAGTGAGGGCGAGCATGACAAAGGCAGATGATCTTTTGAAGCAAAATATCAAGACCATTTTAGCTGAAGGTGTATGGAGTGAAAATGCACGTCCTAAGTATAAAAATGGCAAAATCGCAAATTCTAAATATATTACAGGATCATTTGCTAAATATGATTTAGCCCAAAAAGAATTTCCGATTACAACTTTGCGTTCGATTGCGATCAAAGCTGCAATCAAAGAGTTGCTTTGGATTTATCAAGATCAAAGTAGTGATGTTGAGCTTTTGGAAGAGAAATATAATGTTAAATATTGGCGCGATTGGGTTATTGATGATGGCAAGACAATCGGTCAACGATATGGAGCGACTGTACGCAAATACGATATTATCAATAAATTGCTGAAAGGACTGCAAGAGAATCCATGGAATCGCAGGAATATTATTAATTTATGGCAGTATCAGGATTTTGAGGAAAGCAAGGGACTTTTGCCATGCGCTTTTCAGTCTATGTATGATGTTAGGCGTGTTGGTGAAGAGCTTTATTTAGATGCGACCTTAATTCAGCGTTCTAATGATATGTTGGTTGCACATCATATCAATGCTATGCAGTATGTAGCGCTTTCAATGATGATTGCTAAACACTGTGGTTTTAAGGTGGGGCAATTTTTCTATTTTGTAAATAATTTGCATATTTATGATAACCAGTTTGAGCAAGCTAATGAACTGTTGCAGCGCACTCCAAGTGAAAAAAATCCAGAGTTGCATTTAAATGTGCCAGATGGAACAAACTTTTTTGCTATTCAAGCTGAAGATTTTAAATTAGTTAACTATGAGCCTGTTAAACCGCAGTTATCATTTGAATTGGCGATTTAGAAATGGAGATCGTAAATGTTAGTAGCTATTTGGGCGCAAGATAAGAATAATTTAATTGGACAAAACAATAAGCTACCATGGCATTTGCCAGAAGATTTGCGTCGATTTAAGGAATTGACTCAGCACAATATATTGGTGATGGGGCGAAAAACTTATGAAGGAATGGGCAAAAAACCGCTACCCAACCGACAAACAATTGTTTTAACACGAGATGTTAACTATGATCCGGGTGATCAAGATGTTTTGGTGATGAATAGCGTAGAAGAAGTGTTAAATTATGCAAAAAAGGTTGAAGGTGAAAAAGTTGTTTATATTGTTGGAGGAGCGCAGCTTTACAAGGAATTTGAGCCCTATTTTGATCAACTTTTACGGACGATAATTCATCATTCATTTGCGGGCGATGCGTATTTTCCTGAATTTAATTATTCTGTTTTTCAAAAAGTTGAAGCAGAAATGGGAATAAAAAATGAAAAAAATCCTTATGATTATGAATTTGAAACCTTTATCCGAAAGGGAAAGACTTCGGGCAAGAAAACAAAGAAAGATTTGAAAGAATTAACTGAAGAAGAAATTGAAAAGGTTAAAGACAAAATTTTAACAGCCTTAGAGTTAGTGATTGATCCTGAGCTTGGGATTGATATTGTTAACTTGGGCTTGATTTATGAAGTAAAGTTTGAAAGTGATGGCAAAACAACGATTAAAATGACGCTTACAACAATGGGCTGCCCGATGGCTGATGTATTGACTGATCAAATACACGAAGTGCTAGAAGAGCTTGTTGAGGTGCATAAAGTTGAGGTTCAATTGGTCTGGCAGCCAGCATGGACCACACAGCGGATGAGTCGCTATGCCAGAATTGCTTTAGGGATTAGATAAGGTGGATTCTAATTCTAAAAATTAATGAGTTTTAGGAGGTGTTATTGTTGGCCAATATTGAACTACAACGTGTAACATTTGGTTATGATAACCAACTCCAACCTTTATTTGAAGATGTTCATTTAAGTTTGGATGAGCATTGGAAGTTAGGGTTAATTGGGCGAAATGGTCGTGGTAAGACGACTTTGATGAAGATGTTATTGGGAGAGCTAACTTACCAAGGAATTATTTCTCATACACAAGATTTTGTCTATTTTCCACAAACGATTAAAGATGATTCGCTACTCACTTATTATTTGTTGCAGGATTTAGCAAATTATGAAGCTTGGGAGCTTGAAAGGGAGTTAAATCTTTTGAAAGTGGATTTAGATGTTTTATGGCGACCATTTTCAACTTTATCTGGTGGTGAGCAGACAAAAATTTTATTAAGTTTATTGTTTTTGGATGATGAAAATTTTCCATTAATTGATGAGCCGACAAATCACTTGGATCTTAAGGGACGCAAGATTGTTGCTGATTACTTAAAAAAGAAAAAACAGGGGCTTATTGTCATCAGTCATGATCGCACTTTTATTGATGAGGTGGTGGATCATGTGTTGTCAATTGAAAAAAGTCAGTTAGTGCTATATCAGGGAAATTTTTCGGTATATGAAGAAGAGAAAAAATTGCGTGATCAGTATGAGCTGAAGCAAAATGAAAAACGGCAATCAGAAATCTCTCGTTTAAAGAAAACGGCTAAAGAAAAGGAGCAGTGGTCAAAGAGTCGCGAGAAGGATAAATATGGCGATCCTAGAAAAAAGGGTAGTGGCGCTACTCCCAATACAGGTTTTATTGGTGCGCGGGCGGCGCGGATGATGAGTAAACGCAAAAATATGGAAAAACGAATGCAGCGCGAGATTACCGAAAAAGAAAAATTGCTGAAAAATTTAGAATTTATCGAGCCATTAAAAATGAATTATGTTCCCAATTATCATACACATCTTTTGCATGTGGAAGGTTTTGCGCTAGGTTTTGAAAGCAAAAAACTTTTTCAGCCGCTCTCTTTTGAATTGCATAAAGGAGAAAAGGTAGCTTTGATTGGGTCAAATGGCATTGGCAAATCAACGATTATTAACTTTTTGCGTGGGGACTTTTCAGGGAAATGTGAGGGAGTGGCTGAGTTAACCAAAGGGCTAAAAATTTCGTACGTACGACAAAAATATGACGATAATAAAGGAAGGTTACAGAAATTTGCCGAAGATAAGAACTTAGACTATCAAACTTTTTTAAGTAATTTAAAAAAGCTGGGAATGGAGCGCGAAGTTTTTCAAAATAAAATCGAAGAAATGAGTATGGGGCAACAAAAAAAGGTTGAACTTGCCAAATCACTTTCAGAGGAAGCAGAGTTGTACATTTGGGATGAGCCGCTTAACTTTTTGGATGTTTTTAATCATAAACAGCTAGAACAGTTGATAACGGAAGTTAAACCTTCAATGTTATTGGTTGAACATGATAAGAAATTTTTACAAAAAATTAAAGTTAAGATAATAAAGATTATGAATGCTTAGATCGTTAGTTTTAGAAGACCTGTTTATTGAAAGGGTTAATGAAGAATGTTAAACTCAACTTCGATATGAAGTTTAAGGAGTTAAGAAAATGGCGAATATTATAAGAAAAATTATTGAAAGCGATAAACGTGAATTGCGCCGTTTAGATAAATTGGCAATAGAAGTAGATAGCTATGAAGAAGCAATGGCTGCTTTATCTGATGAAGATTTAAAAGCTAAAACAGATGAATACAAGAAGCGCTATAAAGATGGCGAAAGTTTAGATGCTTTGCTTCCGGAAGCGTTTGCAACTGTTCGTGAGGCAGCTCGTCGAGTGTTGGGACTTTTTCCTTATCATGTGCAAATTATGGGTGGAATTGTTCTGCATGATGGCGATATCCCTGAGATGCGTACAGGTGAAGGTAAGACTTTAACATTAACTATGCCAGTGTATCTAAATGCACTTACAGGTGAAGGTGTTCATGTTGTAACGGTCAATGAATATCTTTCAACACGGGATGCTAGTGAAATGGGGGAACTATACAATTGGTTAGGCTTAACTGTTGGCTTGAATATTAACTCAAAATCACCTGAAGAAAAGCGTGAAGCATATGCGGCAGATATTACTTATTCAACAAATAGTGAACTTGGTTTTGATTATTTGCGTGATAATATGGTCGTTTATGCCAATGAAATGGTGCAACGTCCATTAAATTTTGCCTTGGTTGATGAAGTGGATTCGATTTTGATTGATGAAGCAAGAACGCCATTGATTATTTCTGGGCAAGCTGAAAGCTCAGCAGCTTTGTATACGCGAGCTGATCATTTCGTTAAAAGTTTAAGCAAAGAAAAAGATGTTGATTTTAAAATTGATGTCCAATCAAAGACAATCAGTTTAACTGAATCTGGCATTAATAAAGCCGAAGAAATGTTTAATCTGGAAAACTTATATGATTTAGAAAATACGGCAATAACCCATCACATTGATAATGCGTTGCGTGCTAACTACATTATGATCAATGAAATCGATTATGTAATAGTTGATGGCAAGGTGATGATTGTTGATCAGTTTACTGGGCGGATTATGGATGGTCGTCGTTGGTCAGATGGTTTACATCAAGCGGTTGAAGCCAAAGAAGGCGTTGATATTGAAGATGAGTCCAAAACGGTAGCATCGATTACTTTTCAGAATTATTTTCGAATGTATAAAAAACTTGCAGGAACGACTGGGACAGCTAAGACAGAGGAAGAAGAGTTTCGTGAAATTTACAATATGCAAATTATTCAGATTCCAACTAATCGTCCAGTAGCGCGGATTGATTATCCTGATTTGCTATATCCAACACTAAAATCTAAATTCAAAGCGGTTGTGGAAGATATTAAAGAGCGTCATCGTAAAGGGCAGCCTGTTTTAGTAGGAACCGTAGCTGTTGAAACATCTGAACTTTTATCTAATATGTTGAATTCTGAAAATATTCCGCATGAAGTATTAAACGCGAAAAATCATTTTAAAGAAGCTGATATTATTATGAATGCCGGACAAAAAAGCGCAGTTACGATTGCTACCAATATGGCCGGTCGGGGAACAGATATCAAGCTAGGGCTTGGTGTAAAAGAACTTGGTGGTTTAGCGGTTATTGGGACAGAACGTCATGAATCGCGTCGAATTGACAATCAGTTGCGTGGTCGTTCTGGTAGGCAAGGAGACCCTGGCGTATCGCAATTTTATTTATCTTTAGAAGATGATTTGATGAGACGTTTTGGTTCTGAGCGGATTAAGGCATTATTAGATCGAATGAAGATGGATGAAGAAGATACAGTAATTCAATCCAAACTTTTAACAAAACAGGTGGAGTCTGCTCAAAAACGTGTAGAAGGAAATAACTATGATACACGTAAAAATGTCTTGCAATATGATGATGTTATGCGCGAACAGCGGGAAATTATGTATAGACAGCGTTATGAAGTAATTACTGCTACCAATGACTTGGGCTATATTATCCTTTCAATGGTAAAACGCACAATTAAGCGCGTGGTAGATTCTCATACTCAGGATGAAGAAAGTAAAAATTGGGATTTAGAAGATATTGTTAATTTTGCTGGAACAACCTTGGTTCATGAAAATGCTATTTCTTTAGAAGATATTGAGGGTAAGTCGCCAGATGAGATTAAAGATTATTTATTTAAGCGTGCCGAAGAGGTCTATAATCAGCAAGTGCTGCATTTAAATACATCTGAACAAATTCTAGAGTTCCAAAAAGTTGTTATTTTACGTGTTGTTGATGATAAATGGACGGACCATATCGATGCAATGGATCAATTACGTCAATCAATTGGTTTACGGGCGTATGGTCAGAATAATCCTTTAGTTGAATATCAAGCAGAAGGATATCAAATGTTTCAGGATATGATTGGCGCTGTTGAATATGAAGTTACTCGTCTCTTTATGAAGGCGGCAATTCATCAAAATGTTCAACGTGAGCAAGTGCCGCAAGGAGAAACAAGACATCCCAAACTTGAACGCGGAGAAGGGATAGTTACTGAAGCTCAAACTCATCGTCCGCATACAAATGAAAATGATCCTTATGCTGGAGTTGGTAGGAATGATCCATGTCCATGTGGCAGTGGTAAGAAATTTAAAAATTGTCATGGACGAGATCGATAATTTAATTCAGGCTGGTGATGCTTTTGATCACAGGCCTGTTTTTAGTTTATGTAACAAATTATAAAAGCAAAACTATTCATCGCTCCGAGATCGTTAACAAGTTTTTAGAAATTTGATCAATTTCAGCTTTTAGTTCATCAATCATTTTCTTTTCAGAGACTGTTTTCACAATTTTTCCTTTTTTAAAGATCATGCCTTTGCCATTGCCGCCGGCAAGGCCGATATCTGCTTCTCTTGCTTCGCCTGGGCCATTTACAGCGCAGCCCATAACTGCTACCGTGATCGGTGCTTTTATTTTTTCAAGATAGTTTTCAATTTCATTAGCGATGGGAAGCAAATCAATTTGCGTTCGTCCACAAGTTGGACAAGAGATTAAGTTTGGTCCATCTTCAAGAAGATCATGTGTTTTCAGTATCGTTTTTGCTACTCGCACTTCTTCTACAGGATCTGCTGATAAGGAAACGCGCATTGTATTACCAAGACCAAGATATAGCAAAGCTCCTAAACCAGCAGCAGACTTAATCGTTCCTGAAGAAAGTGTTCCAGACTCTGTAATTCCCAGGTGTAATGGATATTTAAACATTTTACTTGCCAACTTGTACGCTTCAATGGTTAAAGGAACACTTGAAGCTTTTATCGAAACCACAATATCGTAAAATTCAAGTTCCTCTAATAAATAAATATTTTCTAGTGCAGAGTCAACCATTCCTTGAGCTGCCCGATGGCCTGCTTGTTGCAAAAACTTTTTTTCTAGTGAGCCGGCATTGACTCCGATGCGAATCGGAATGTTTTTTTGTTTGCAAACTTCCACCACTTTTTTGATACGATCACGTCGACCAATATTTCCAGGATTAATCCTAATCTTATCGACACCTTGCTCGACAGCTTCTAAGGCTAATCGATAATCAAAATGAATGTCAGCTACCAAGGGAATCGAAATGGCAGACTTTATTGCACCCAGGCACTTTGCTGCTTTCATATCAGGAACAGCAACTCGCACAAGTTGACAATTCGCATCGGTTAACCGTTTAATTTGTGCAACCGTTTCTTTGATATTTGTTGTTTTAGTTGTGCACATCGACTGAATAATAACTTGATTATCTCCACCAATAGTTAAATTGCCAACTTTTACCGGGCGCGTATTTTTTCTATTTGTTAAAGATCCCATTTGCAATTCACCCTACCTTTAAATTTGGCAGCAACGCCTTCATATAAACAAATAACATTGGCAATAGTAACAATATTTCACTATCTAAAATAGGAAAAATTAAACGTAAAATGCTGGTCAAAATAACTGCTGGAATTGCTGCAAAGGTCATAATTTTAAAAATATCAGCAAATTTTAAAGATAGTGTGCGTGTTAATTTGGAGAAAACAAAAGTAGCAATAATCGACATTAATAGTAAATTTCCTAAAAAAACAATCGTTCCTGGCAGCCAACTGGCGATATAGGAAACTAAAAATAGTTTTTTAGGTTTCATTAAGCGTCTTACTATTTTACGAATGTCTTTGCCTTCAACGTTATCAAGTTTAGAATTTTTATAAGGAATTTCAAAAGAGTTATTTATCTGAAAAAATGAAGCGTTCATCATTTTTTGCGGAAAATAAAGATAAAGTTTCTTTTTTGTAATTCCTAAAGCAAAATGCTCGTCATAAGCATCAGCAGCAATATCTGAAATTTTTCGCTTGGCTTTTGGATCAAAAGTGAAAATAATATTATCTGTTGAACAAATAAAACCTGTGGCTTTTGTTTGCAGCTGACCATTATCGATTTTAAAGTCAGGAATTTTTTGAGAAATTTTATTTAAATCCTGAGTAATTCCCATAATATTCATCCAAATTTCCTTTGCAAAGGGAAGTGAATACAATGAACCTAAGGTAAAAATAAGAATCCATGCTTTCCACAAAGAAATTTTTCTTGCATGATATAATTTTTTATTATCTGTAAACGAGTCAATAATTAACTTTCTTGTTTTGTACATACTTTTATTCCTTTTTAGAGTTTTGTATCTTTTAATTAACATTAATCATTGTATCACATATCAAGAGCGTGTTGATTTGACTAAGTAAATTAGTACAAAATGATAAACTTTTTTGTTACAATCGACTTATTAAAACGTGTTAGAGCGTTAACAAGGACACGTCTAGAAGGAGCAGTTCTCGCATGGCAGCACCGATGATTGAATTAAAAAATGTAGTGAAACAATATGGTCATGATACGCCTATTTTAAAAAACATTAATCTTGAGATTGAGCAAGGAAAATTTTATACCTTGCTAGGTGCTTCAGGCTCTGGGAAAACGACAATTTTACGAATTATTGCAGGGTTTGAGGATGTTACAAGTGGTGAGATTTTGCTTAGTGGCAAAAAAATTAATGATATTCCTGCAAATAAACGTCCGGTTAATACCGTTTTTCAAGATTACGCTTTATTTCCCCATATGAATGTTTTTGAAAATGTAGCTTTTGGTTTAAAAATCAAAAAGTTCAAGAAAAATATTATCGAGGAAAAAGTTCAGAAAGTTTTACAAATGATGCAATTATCAGGCTTTGAAAATCGTAAGATTTCAGCAATGAGCGGCGGGCAAAAACAGCGAGTGGCTATTGCGCGTGCATTAGTAAATGAACCTCATATATTGTTATTAGATGAACCGTTAGCTGCTCTTGATTTAAAACTGCGTACAGAGATGCAATATGAATTAAAAGAATTACAGCAACGTTTAGGGATTACTTTTATTTTTGTCACACATGATCAAGAAGAAGCGCTTGCGATGAGTGATTGGATTTTTGTCATGAATGATGGTGAGATTGTGCAAAACGGAACGCCTGTTGATATTTATGATGAGCCGATTAATCATTTTGTGGCCGATTTTATTGGTGAGTCAAATATTATTGATGGCGTTATGATCGATGATTACTTAGTAGAGTTTGTGAGTAAACGTTTTGAAGCCGCCGATGGAGGAATGCGAAAAAAAGAGCCAGTGGAGGTTGTGATTCGACCAGAGGATTTATCAATTGTGGCTCCTGAGCAAGGAAAATTTGTTGTTCAAGTAGATACACAACTGTTTCATGGGGTGCATTATGAAATCATTGCTTACGATAAAGAAGGTAATGAGTGGATGATCCATTCAACACGTCAGGCAAAAGTTGGTGAAGAGATCGGTTTATACTTTGAACCAGAAAATCTCCATATCATGCGCTTTAACGAAACTGAGGAAGAGTTTGATGCAAGAATCGAAGAATATGCCGAAGAAGAGCCAGAGAAAGTAATAACTGTGCCCCCAGAAGAAAAGAATTAGAAAAGTATAAGAGCCCGTTAACAAGTTCTAGGGAGGAGAAAATATTGCGCAAACTATCATTTCAGTTGTCTGTGGCTTATTATTTTTGGTTAGTGTTATTTGTTATCGCTCCTGTTTTATTGATTATTTATCAATCTTTTTTTGACTATCGCCGTCACCTAACATTAGCTAATTATGCAGCTTATTTTACTAAATGGACTTACTTAAAAATGACGTTTAATTCTTTTTTATATGCTTTTTGGATTACGTTGACAACATTTTTAATCAGTTACCCCACAGCCTATTTTTTAACCAAGCTAAAACACAAACAATTGTGGTTGATGTTAGTTGTTTTGCCAACATGGGTTAATTTATTATTAAAAGCTTATGCTTTTATTGGGATTTTTAGCATAAATGGAGCGGTGAATCATTTTTTGCATTTTTTTGGTTTAGGCCCTAAGCAGATATTGTTTACGGATTTTAGCTTTATGTTTGTAACAGCATATATTGAGTTACCCTTTATGATTTTGCCAATTTTTAATTCATTGGATGAGATCAATCCTTCTTTACTGAATGCTAGCAGAGATTTAGGTGCTAATATGTTGCAAACTTTTTTAAAAGTAGTGCTTCCTTTATCAATTCCAGGTGTGCGCAGTGGTATACAAGCAGTTTTTATTCCTTCACTTAGCTTGTTTATGTTGACAAGGTTGATTGGTGGAAATCGGGTTATTACGCTTGGAACAGCCATCGAGGAACATTTTTTGGTCACCCAAAATTGGGGAATGGGATCAGTTATCGATGTCTTTTTGATTTTGTTTATGCTGCTTGTTATGCGATTAACAAAGGAACATCAAGTAAAGGCATAGAAAATAAGATCTTCGTGACTTTATTATACTAGTTCAAAGAGGAGAAAAGGATGAAAAAGAAAAAGTCTGCTTGGGGCAGTATTTATTTGATATTTGTTTTTTTATTGCTTTATTTTCCTATTTTTTATTTAATTTTTTATGCTTTTAATAAAGGCGGCACGATGAACACTTTCACCGGTATTACTTTTGCTTATTTTCGTAAATTATTTGTGGATTCTCGTTTGTTATTGATTGTCTGCAAGACTTTTTTGCTTGCTTTTTTAAGTGCTTTGCTTGCAACTTTGATTGGTACTTTTGGAGCGATAGGAATTTATTACATACGTAAACAGTATAATAAAAACACTTTGTTAAATTTAAATAATGTATTGTTGGTTTCTCCTGATGTAATTATTGGTGCAAGCTTTTTAATTTTATTTACTTTTATGGGCTGGCAATTGGGCTTTATTTCTGTTTTGTTTTCGCATATCGCATTTAGTATCCCAATTGTCGTTTTAATGATTTTGCCAAAACTTAAAGAAATGAGTGCCTCAATGCTTGATGCTGCTTATGACTTGGGGGCTAATAACTTGCAAATTTTAAGCAAAGTAATTTTACCATTTTTAACACCCGGGATTATTGCTGGATATTTTATGGCTTTTACATACTCGGTGGATGATTTTGCAGTAACCTTTTTTGTTACGGGTAATGGTTTTACAACACTCGCTGTGGAAATTTACTCTAGAGCCCGTCGAGGGGTTAGCTTGGAAATTAACGCTCTATCGGCAATTGTTTTTTTATTTAGCTTATTACTTGTTATCGGTTATTACTTTATCAACACTGATAAAGAAAAAGATAAACGTCGTCGCAAAACTTTTATGGAGATTGCAAAATGAGAAGGTTACAATCTTTGTTTATTGGCATTTTAGGAATTATTGTATTGCTAGCCTTTGTGATAATGCATCTGGAAAGTTCTGATACTACAGATGACAAAGGGACTTTAATTATCTACAACTGGGGGGATTATATCGATCCTGATTTGCTTTCTAAGTTTGAAAAAGAAAGTGGCTTAAAAATTATTTACGAAACTTTTGATTCAAATGAGGCAATGTTTACAAAAATCAAGCAAGGCGGAACACCTTGCGATATCGCTGTTCCTAGTGAATATATGATTTCAAAAATGCAAAAACAAAGTTTGTTATATAAGCTTGATCATTCAAGACTTGCGGGATTAGATAATATTTCAAAATTTTTTTTTAAGCATTCTTCAGATCGCTTAAACATTTACTCTATTCCCTATTTTTGGGGAACACTTGGCATTGTTTACAATGATCAAATGATTAAAGGAAAACCTCCCCTTCATTGGCGAGATTTGTGGGATTTAAAATATAAAAATAACATTATGTTAATTGATGGGGCGCGAGATGTTCTTGGATTTGGACTGAAATCATTGGGGTATTCAATTAATAGTAAAGATAAAGAACAGTTGCAACAAGTAGCAGATAAGTTAGAGAAAATGACGCCAAATGTTAAGGCGATTGTCGCTGATGAAATTAAAATGTATATGGCGCAAAATGAAGCGGCAGTAGCAGTGACTTATTCAGGGGAAGCCACAGAAATAATTGAGCATAACCGGCATTTGCACTATGTTATCCCTTCAGAAGGCTCAAACTACTGGTTTGATGATATAGTGATTCCTAAAGCAGCTAAAAATATTAAAGGTGCTTATCAATTTATTAATTTTATATTAAGACCAGAAAATGCTGCCCAAAATGCTGAATATATCGGTTACGCTACGCCCAATGAAAAAGCTCTGCAATTTTTGCCAAAAAATGTTCGTGAGGATCCAAAGGTTTATCCTGATGAAAAAGTTTTGAACACTTTAGAAGTTTATCAAGACTTGGGAGCAAAGTGGTTAGAAATATATAACAACTTGTATTTGGAATTTAAAATGTATAGGAATTAAAAGCGTTTTTTGTCGATTTTAAATTTTAATTGATCAAAAGTAAGGAGTAAAGATGAACAAAGATATTCGCTGGAAACAACGATTTGAGAATTTTGAAAAAGCTTTTAAATTGTTGGCAGAAATAAAAAATTATCATATAAATGAACTTAAACCGCTAGATCAGGAAGGGTTTATTCATCGTTTTGAAATGACATTTGAATTATCTTGGAAAGTTGCAAAAGATTATCTTGATTATTCAGGGCATATCATAATTCAAGTATCTCCAAGGCAAGTAATCAAAGAAGCTTTTTCTGTTGGGATTATAAAGAATGGAAAGGCATTTATTGAAATGATAGAAGCACGAAATTTAATGTCACATACATATGATTTTGAACGTTTTGCTGAAATCTTAAAAAAGATAAAGGATAATTTTTTGCCTGCTATTCAAGATTTTTATGATTTTTTCAAGGAGCAATTATAAATGGATATTGGACTTTCTGATAATGATTTAAGACTTATTTTGGATGTTTTTTCAAAAAGCAGCGTAGAAAAAGCAATATTATTTGGTTCAAGAGCAATGGGGAACTATAGATATAATTCAGATATTGACATTGTTGTTTCAGGGAATTTAGATATTTTTGGCGTGCAAACAATAGCAGAAAAATTGGATGAATTGCCTTTGCCTTATAAGTTTGACATTCTTTCATACGAGGAAATTCAAAATGCCAATTTGCTTAGTCATATAAAAAAATTTGGTGTTTTGATATATGAAAAGTAGAGATCGTTAACACGTTCTAAGAATTTATTTGCAAGTTTCATCATTAGGCATCAATGAAAGATTGGCCTTATTATGCTATAATGATGGCATATGTTTGCGACTTTTTACTGGAGGTAAGAGTTTTGAAAGATAATAATATTGTCGACGTTGAACTTTCAAAAGAGATGCGTTCAAGTTTTATTGATTATGCCATGTCGGTCATTGTTGCGCGCGCTTTACCTGATGTTCGTGATGGCTTAAAACCAGTTCATCGGCGAATTCTTTTTGGAATGAATGAACTTGGCGTAACACCAGATAAACCACATAAAAAGTCTGCGCGGATTGTTGGGGATGTAATGGGTAAGTATCATCCACATGGCGATAGCGCAATTTATGAATCAATGGTGCGAATGGCTCAACCATGGAGTTATCGCAATATGCTGGTTGATGGGCATGGAAATTTTGGCTCAATTGACGGCGATAGCGCTGCAGCAATGCGATATACAGAAGCTAGACTTAATAAGATTTCATTAGAAATGATCCGTGATATCAATAAAGATACAGTTGATTTTACCAGCAACTACGATGATACAGAGAAAGAACCCGTTGTTTTACCTGCGCGTTTTCCCAATCTTTTGGTGAATGGCACAACAGGCATTGCTGTTGGGATGGCGACAAATATTCCGCCGCATAACTTGGGTGAGACGATTGATGCGGTATGTTTACTACTGGAAAATCCTGAAGCATCTACTGCTGATTTGATGGAAGTTTTGCCAGGACCTGATTTTCCCACTGCAGCCCTTGTTATTGGCAAATCTGGAATTCGAAAAGCTTATGAAACCGGTAAAGGATCCATCACTCTTCGCTCCAGAGTTGAAATTGAGGAGATGAAAAATGGCAAAGAACGTTTAATCGTAAAAGAGCTACCATATATGGTTAACAAAGCCCGGTTAGTTGAAAGAATTGGGGAGTTAGCGCGTGAAAGAATTGACGGGATTACCGCTCTTAGGGATGAGTCTTCACGTGAAGGAATTCGTGTTGTAATTGAGATTAGACGTGATGTCTCAGCAACGGTTGTCTTGAATAATTTATACAAGATGACCAATATGCAAACGAGTTTTGGCTTTAATATGTTAGCAATTGTTAATGGTGCACCACGTATTTTGGGCGTAAAGTCTATTCTTGAATACTATATTGAGCATCAAAAAGAAATTGTGGTGCGGCGTACAAAGTTTGATAAAGCTAAAGCTAAAGCGCGAGCTCATATTTTGGAAGGTTTGCGAATTGCACTAGACCATATTGATGCGATTATTAAAATTATTCGCGGAAGTGATACGGATCAAAAAGCGCAAGCTGAGTTGATGGAGCAGTTTGCTTTATCTAAGCAACAATCACAAGCAATTTTAGATATGAGATTACGTCGTTTAACCGGTTTAGAACGCGATAAGATCGAAGAAGAATATCAAGCTTTGCTTGAGTTGATTAAAGATTTAGCTGATATTTTGGCAAGTCCTAAGCGCATTATTAAAATTATTCGTGATGAGTTAGGAGAAGTAAAGCGTAAATTTGCTAATAAGCGTCGTACAGAGCTTTTAGTTGGTGAAGTGTTAAGTCTTGAAGATGAGGATTTGATTGAAGAAGAAGATGTAGTGATCACTCTTTCTAATAATGGCTATATTAAGCGTTTGCCAGCTCATGAGTTTCGGGCGCAAAAGCGTGGCGGTCGTGGTGTGCAAGGGATGGGCGTTAATGATGATGACTTTGTTAAAAGTTTGATTGCCGCATCTACCCACGATGTTTTGCTTTTCTTTACCAACACCGGAAAAGTATATCGAACAAAAGGTTATGAAATCCCAGAGTATGGGCGCACGGCAAAAGGACTTCCTACTATTAATCTTTTGAATATTGAAAAAAGTGAACGCATTGAAAAAATTATCAATGTTCGTGGTGGTGCTGAAAAGGGGCGTTTCTTATTCTTTACAACAAAATACGGAGTTGTTAAACGCACAACAGTGATGGCCTTTGCAGCAATTCGTTCTAATGGGCTTAAAGCGATTAACTTGCGTGACGGCGATGAGTTGGTTAATGTAATGGAAACTGACGGTCAGCAGACAATCATTATTGGCTCTAATGCAGGTTACTCTGTGCGCTTTATTGAGTCAGCTGTTCGCGATGTGGGACGACTTGCTGCTGGTGTGCGTGGTATTCGCTTGCGTGTTGGTGATTATGTCGTTGGTTCTGATCTTTTAACGGATGAAAAAGAAGTTTTAGTAATTACAGAAAATGGTTTTGGTAAGCGAACCAAGGGCTTAGAATATGCAGTTAAAGGTCGTGGTGGTAAAGGAGTTAAAACGGTAAATATTACTGAGAAAAATGGCATGCTTGTAGGTTTAGCAACGGTCAGTGGTGATGAGGATATTATGTTGATTAATGATCAGGGAGTTATTATTCGTTTTGATGTCGAAGATATTTCGCAAACGGGGCGTGCCACGCAAGGTGTACGTGTGATGAGGATGACAGATGAGGCGAAAGTTGTAACCATGGCGATTGTGACTAAAGAAGATTCACAAGAGTAAAAAAATCTCAAAATGGAGATGAAGGAAATTTGAAAATTCGATTGAATGGAATTTTTATGAGAAATTTATTTGGACGGCTGATTTCTTATCTAATGGTGATCTTTTCTGGATTGATATTTGTGAATGCAATTCGTTCAGAACACTTTTCATTTAATCGAATGCCTAAAGAGGTTGTTTTTATTTGGATAGCGCTTTTTTTCATTGGTGGGCTATTGAGTTTATATTTGGAGAAAGTGGTGATCTTTCTTCATCAGAGAAGTCAGAAGTTTTTTTCGGAAGAAATAATTATTTTGATTAGTCATGGATTATTTGGCTTAAGCATTCTTTTTCAAATTTTGTGTATTACTTTTCAGCCTGGAATGGCGGAGTCGGATCCTGGCGGCATCTTTTTATTTGCTTATAGTGAAGGGAAAAATGATGCATTTTATTTTTCAGAGAATCCTAATAATTTATTTTTATATTACTTTATTCGATTTTTTCGCTTAATGTTTCATTTTTTAAATAAATCTGACTTTTTAATTTCGTTGCAAATAGTGAATGTAATAGCGATTGCTTTTTTTGTGTGGACTATTTACCTAGTTGGTAGCAAGTTGTTTTCCAAGCGTGTAGGAATCATGGGATATTTTTTGGGAATATTTTCTATTTTGTTTTCACCTTGGAGTTATGTGGTTTATACAGATACGTTGTCACTGCCGTTGATAGCGGCTGTTTTGCAGATTTTAACTAATCTTCTCGTAAATAAGAGGTTAATTTATCTAAAAAGTGTTGGAGTTGGAATTTTAACAGGTTTGACTTATCTAATGAAACCTTCGGCCATTCTTTTTATGTTTTCATTATTTTTTGTTATTTTATTGTCAAGTTGGAATAAAAAAAGGCGAAATAAAATCCTGTTTTTCTCTGGATGTTGTTTGATCTTAGGCTTTTGTTTGACGAAAATTTCATTTGATTTTTTCGTCAAACATCAATCAATGTTAGTGATTGATGATAAAAAAGCAAAGCCATGGACACATTTTATGATGATGGGTTTAACGGAAAAAGGTGGCTTTTCTGGAGAAGATGTGGCTGCTACCAATCGTTTACCTTCAAGAATAGAGAAAGTAAATATGAATTTATCAGTGATTTTTTGTCGGTTAAAAAAGCTTGGTTTGATGGGTTATTTTCGTTTTTTGTTATTAAAAAATGAGCGTAATACAAGGGACGGATCGTTTGGTTGGGGAGGAGAAGATTGTTTGCTTAATCCGGTAATTCGACGTAAAAATCTCATTTCGAATTGGATTTTTGAAACATTTTTTAATGGTGGAAGATGCAGACAAAAATATTACTTTTTTGCTCAAATAGTGTGGACAGGGATTGCCTTAATGATGTTTGTTTTTTCACTGACAAGTTTTTCTAGTCAAGATTTGTTTGTTATCTGGCTTAAACTTTCGTTAATATTTGGCTTTGTTTTTTTGCTGCTCTTTGAAGGAGGACGAAGTAGGTATCTGATTCAATTTTTACCGTTTCTTTTGTTGTATGCTGCTTTGGGAGCAGAGTGGTCGATAACAGCAATTTTAAATCGTATGAAAGGAAAGATATGAGTAAGTTTGTACAACGTCAAAAGGGTGTGCCTAAATTTTCAGCAGAAGAGTATGTTGACAAGCAAAGTGATTATTGTTTGCTTATTCCGATTATTAATGAAGGAAAAAGAATTCATCAGGAATTATTGCGTGCAAAAAAAGCTGGAGTTAGTCAACAGGTGGATATTATTATTTGTGATGGTGGATCTACTGATGAAAGCACCGCTGAGCAGGTAATGAAAACGCTTGGGGTGAACACTTTGTTGGTGAAAGACGACGTAGGTAAGCAAGGAGCGCAGCTGCGCATGGGCATTTTCTTTGCGTTGAAACGCGGTTATCATGGGGTAGTAACGATTGATGGTAATAATAAGGATAGCATTGAAGATGTGCCTTATTTTATTGAGAAATTAAAAGAAGGATATGATTTTGTTCAGGGGTCGAGATATATTAAGGGAGGGAGTGCGGTCAATACCCCTTGGCTTCGTCATCTTTCGGTAAAGTTTATCCATGCACCGATGATTAGTTTGATCGCGAAAAAACATTATACAGATACGACTAATGCTTTTCGCGCGTATTCAAGAAGTTATTTGGAGCATCCTGAGGTTCAGCCATTGCGGGACATTTTTCAGACTTATGAACTGTTAGCTTATCTCTGTGTTCGCGCGGATCAACTTGGTATGAAAACGATAGAAATACCGGTAACGCGTGCCTATCCTAAAAATGAAAAAACACCAACTAAAATCAGTCCACTAAAGGGGAATTCTAAGTTGATGAGGATTTTACTATGTAATTTACTGGGAAAATATAATCCCTGATCTAATAATGGTTTTTTAAGGAAAATAGATAAATAGTTTTATCATCTACGCTATAAATGAGCCGATCTTTTTCATTGATACGTCTTGAGAATTTTCCAGCTAAGTGATGTTTTAGTGGTTCAGATTTTCCGATGCCAATAAATGGGATTACGCTCGATATCTTTGATCAAACGATTTATCTTTTTTAGTGTTTTCGGATCTTGTTTTTGCCAATATAAATAATCTTCCCAAGCATCATCTGTCCATATTTTAATCATTGATTATGGTCCTTCGATTAATTCGTGAATATGTCCTTTATTTTGCTGTAATTGTTCTTCGCCACGATGGATTTTATCTAAAAGATATTGATTGGATAATATATCCATAGTTTCTTGCCAATTATCCCATTCATCTTTTGACATAACAACAACGTTGTCATCGGTATTTTTATTTGTCACAATGAGAGGCTCGGCATTTTCATTAACTTGTTTAAGATATGATTTTAAATTGGCACGAAAGTTACTATAAGCTACAGAATCCATTTTTATCAACTCCTTTAACTTTAATTGTACTGTTTTTTGTACAATTATTCAATGAAAATAATCATCTACGCAAAGTATCGATCACTGTGACAGGACGTGTTCAGGGTATCGGATTTCGCTACGCTACTAAAAAAGTAGCCGATAACTAGGTGTAGCTGGCTATGTTTGGAATAACAAAGATGGAGGTGTCACAATTGAAGCTATTGCTTATTCCACCATCATAGATAAATTTTTAAAGATTATTCAAAATTCCCCAACTTCTAGTGGCTTTGTAGAAACAATGAATGTTCAAGATGATGATTCCATTTCCAGTGTTAATAAATTCAACATTGTTATAAAATGATACTGATTATGCTACCTAATTTTAGCATCAACTTTTTCATTTAACGCTTTTTCGACTTTTTTCATCGCCGCATTTACTTCTTCATATGTTAGCGTTGCTTCAGGATTACTGAAAGTCAGCGTATAAGCCATAGACTTTTGACCTTTATCAATATTGCCTCCTACATATACATCAAATAGCTCAATTTTACACAAGAATCGTCCACCAGTACTTTGAATTAACTGCACTAAATCTTGATTTGCAATGTTTTCTTTAACCAAAAGAGCAATATCACGTGTCACTGCTGGAAATTTAGAAACAGCTGCAAAAACAAGCTTTTCATTTTTTGTTGACAGCAATGCATCAAGCGAAAGCTCAACTACATAAGTTGTGGGAACATCATATTTTTTAGCAATTATTGGATGTACTTGCCCAAGAAAACCGATTACTTTACCGTTTAATAAAATTTTCGCTGTTCGATTAGGATGCAACTCTTTAGAATCATTCCAAACTTCATATGTGATTAAATTACTCACATCGCCAGCACTAAATAACTCCTCCAAGATACCTTTTAGATGAAAAAAATTTACCTCATCTTTATTGGTTTGCCAGTCTTTTTCTTGCCATAAACCAGTTAAGGCAATCCCTAGATGCAACTCTTCATTTGGTAAATTATTATGCGGATCTTTCGGATTTATAAACACTCTGCCCAGTTCATACATCGCTAAGTTTTTAAGCTTACGAGCAACATTAAAGTGAATGTTATCCAATAAACCTGAAATTAAATTTAAACGCAAAACAGCTCTTTCTTCTGACATTGGCCAATCAAGATGCGTTAGATTACTTTTTTCCATTGTAAACTGCTGTGCTTTTATCTCTGTTGTTAAAGCATAGGAAATAACTTCTGAAATTCCCATTCCTTCTAGATTTTCTTTTATCTTACGAAGCAATTTTTGTCTAGTTGTTAAACCGCTGGCAACTGCACCATTTGGCAATGTAGATGGCAAGCGATCATAACCATAAATCCGCGCTACTTCTTCTAAAAGATCAGCTGCAATTGTAATATCCCATCGTCTAGGAGGAATATTAACAGAGTAATCATGTTCTAAAACTGTATATGTAAAGCCTAAAGCTTCAAAAATTCTATTCACTTCATCGACTGTTAGTGATGTCCCCAAGGAATAATTGATATGTTCCAAAGTAATGCCAACAATTTTCTGTACCGGTACAAACTCTGATCCAATTACCACGCCAGATATCACTTTACCACCAGCAAGTTCGGCAATCATTGCTGCTGATACGTCACATGCTTTGCCCACCGTTTCTTGATTAATTCCTTTTTCAAAACGCATGGAAGACTCAGAGCATAAATTAAATTCTTTTGAAGTATGACGAGTAAGCTTAGGATCAAACGATGCCGCTTCTAGCGCTACCATAGTTGTCACTTCGTCAATTTCTGTATTTTCCCCGCCCATTACTCCTGCTAAAGCTACGGGTTCGTTATTATTGGTGATCACCAAATTTTCTGTTGTTAACTTTCTTTCTATACCATCTAGGGTTGTTAATTTTTCATCATTTTGTGCGCGACGAACAACGATTTCTTTACTTTGAAATTTATTGTAATCAAAGGCATGTAATGGCTGACCAAATAATAATAAAATATAATTTGTCACATCCACAACATTATTGATGGGACGAATCCCTCCGATCATTAAACGTTTTTGCAGCCACAGTGGTGAAGGTGCGATTTTGACATCTTTGATAATTCGCATTTTGTAAGTAGGCGTATCTTTCTCATCTTCAACTTTTACCGATAGATAATCTAAAACATTATCATTTGCCTCTTCTTTTAGAATAACTTCTTTAAACTTTGGTACTTGATGCAAAATGGCTCCAACTTCATATGCTACACCGCGCATAGAAAGCGCATCTGCACGATTGGGTGTGATTGCTAGCTCAATCACTGAATCATCCATATCAAGGTAAGAGTAAACTTCTTCTCCAACAATAGCTTTTTCAGGCAAATAATAAATTCCTTCGGCAAATTCTTTTGGTACCACTGATTCGGCAAAACCAAGCTCTTGCAATGAACAAATCATCCCCATCGAAACTGTGCCCCGCATTTTGCCTTTTTTAATCTTTGTATTGCCGGCAATACGCGCGCCAGGTAGCGCCACAATGACTTTTATGCCAGCTTTAATATTTGGAGCACCACAAACAATTTGGTAAGATTCGCTTTCACCAACATCAACCTGACAAATAGATAAGTGATCACTATCTGGATGAGAAACACACTTTTTAACAAGGCCTACCACTAACTTCTTTAATCCATCTGCAAGACGTGTAACATTTTCTACTTCAATACCTGTTAAAGACATTTTATCTCCCAATTCTTTAGGAGTTGTTTTTGTTAAATCAAGCATTTCGCTTAACCATTTATAAGAAACTAACATTCAAATTGCCTCCTTTTACAATTTTATAAACGAGCAAATTGCCTTAAAAAACGCATATCATTTGTATAAAAGTAACGAATATCATTAATGCTAAAACGCAACATCGCAATCCGTTCTTGACCTAAACCAAAAGCAAAACCAGCGTAAACTTTAGGATCAATTCCTGACATTTTCAGTACCTTAGGATGCACCATTCCTGCTCCTAAAATTTCAATCCACCCCGTGTATTTACAAATATTGCAACCTTTGCCTTCACATTTAAAACAGCTAACATCAACTTCCACAGACGGTTCTGTAAAGGGAAAAAATGATGGACGCAAGCGAATCTGTCGCTTTTCACCAAAAATTTTTTTTATTACAAACTCAAGTGTCCCCTTTAAATCTCCCATAGTGATCCCTTTATCAATTACCAAACCTTCAATCTGATGAAACTGATGAGAGTGCGTAGCGTCATCAGTATCGCGACGAAAAACGCGCCCTGGCGAAATCATTCGCAAACCACCTTTTGTAAAGTCATGTTTTTCCATCACTCGCGCTTGTACAGGAGAGGTGTGTGTTCTAAGTAAAATTTCTTCAGAGATATAAAAAGTATCTTGCATATCACGTGCAGGATGACTTTTTGGTAAATTCATTCTTTCAAAATTATAATGGTCACTTTCTACCTCATAGCCTTCAACGATTTTGTAACCCATTGATAAAAAAATATCTTCAATCTCTTCTTGTATCTGACTTAAAATATGGCGAATTCCTCGTTTTACTTTTTTGCCTGGTAAAGTTACATCAAGTGTTTCTTGAGCTAAAGCATCGTTTAATGCCTGCCTTTCTAAAGTTTGCTTTTTCTCTTCAATCTGCATAGCTAAAATATCGCGAATTTCGTTGGCAAAAGCGCCAACTACTGGGCGCTTTGTAGCTGATAAATCTTTCATACCACGCAAAACTTGTGTAATGGGGCCTTTCTTGCCTAATGCTTCAACTCTAATATCATCTAACTCTTTTAAAGTTTTGACTTGTTTAATCTGCTGACTCACTCTTAATCTCAAATTTTGTAACTCTTCTTTTAAGTTCATAATTATCCCACCTTTATATAAAAAAACGTTGTTATCTTTCGATACAACGATTTTACTAAATTATTATAATTTTTTAATACAGTTCCAAATAAGTTTCTTGTTCCCATTGTGATACAGTCTGTGCGTAAGCTGCCCATTCTATCTTCTTAGCTTCAACAAAATTCTCATAGATATGACTACCTAAAGCATCAACCACAATTTCATCTTTTTGGAGAGATTTTACTGCACTACGCAAAGTAGATGGCAAATCTTTAATTCCCGCAGTAACACGTTTTTCATCTGTCATGGCATAGATATTTACTTCTACAGGCTCTGGCGCTTGCATTTTTTCTTTAATTCCATCAAGGCCACACTCAAGCAAGACAGCTAAAGCCAAGTATGGATTTGCTGTTGGATCAACTGAACGTAACTCTAAACGTGTTGACATGCCACGAGCTGCCGGCACACGAATCAATGGCGAACGATTTCTACCTGCCCAAGCAACATAAACCGGCGCTTCATAACCTGGTACTAAACGTTTGTAAGAATTAACCGTTGGATTCGTAATTGCTGTAAAGCTACGCGCATGCTTAATTAAACCACCTAAGAAATGATAAGCCGTTTGTGATAACTCCATTTCACCATTTTCATCCCAGAAAACATTCTTGCCATCTTTAAAGAGTGACATGTTGCAATGCATACCACTACCATTGATACCAAATTTAGGTTTTGCCATAAAGGTTGCGTGCAATCCATGCTTTCTAGCAATCGTCTTCACTACTAATTTGAACAATTGAATATTATCGCAAGCTTCTAAAGCATTGGCATATTTAAAATCAATTTCATGTTGACCAATCGCCACTTCATGATGCGATGCTTCAACTTCAAAACCAAGTTCCGTTAAAGTGTTAACAATCTCACGACGTGTGTTTTCTGCCAAATCTGTTGGCGCCAAGTCAAAGTATCCACCATGATCATTTACTTCTAATGTAGGTTTACCATCTACATCTAACTTAAACAAGAAAAATTCTGGTTCTGGACCAAGATTAAAAGAAGTAAAGCCTGCTTTTTCCATATGCTCCAACGCTCGTTTTAAATTACCACGAGGATCTCCTACAAAAGGCGTGCCATCTGGATTGTAAACATCACAGATCAAACCAGCGACTTTTCCATGCTCTGCCGACCAAGGAAAAACAATCCAGGTTGAAAGATCTGGATATAAATACATATCTGATTCATTAATTCGTACAAAACCTTCAATAGATGAACCGTCAAACATCATTTTATTTTCAAAGATTTTATCCAACTGCTCCTCAGTCGCAGGAACTTCCACATTTTTCAATATCCCTAAAATATCAGTGAACATTAAACGTAGAAATGTTACCCCTTCTTCCTTAATTTCACGACGAATATCTGCTGCTGTTCTTGTTTTAGATACCATTTACACCTTACCTACTTTCTTTATATATCACGGCTAAAATTTATTATACGAGGGTCTAAGAACCTGTTAACGATCTCCATAATTGCGACTTTTCTGGTAATTTTTTGCCTTTCTTCGTCAAAAAGCCTCAATTTAGCACCGCTAAATCTGCATTTTTTTCCTAGAAATGCATAAAAATTTCTCAAAAAGACCTGTCGGGTTATTACAAGTTGTTTCAAGCTTTGCTTGATTACAACTTGTATAACGGGATCCATCAATAGAGAGATCGTTAACAGGTTCTAAGAACTATAATAATCGCGAATTCCCAA
>JAIRWP010000001.1 GCA_031268845.1 Lactobacillales bacterium
TGATTTTCGATACGCATACGCATTTAAATGTTAAGGAATTTGAAGGTGATGAGCAAGATGCAATTAAGCGCGCGCATAAGCTTGGTGTAACGGAGATGGCGATTGTTGGTTTTGATCGAGATACGATTCAGAGATCTCTTTTTCTGGCCGAGGAGTTTGTAAATCTTTATAGTATTATTGGCTGGCATCCGGCAGAGGCGAGGAGTTTCAAAAAAGAGATTGAAGATTGGTTGCTTAAAGAGATCACTTCTCATCAAAAGGTGGTCGGTTTAGGGGAGATTGGTTTAGATTATCACTGGATGAAAGATCCCAAAGAGGTGCAAGAGAGTGTTTTTCGGCGTCAGCTTGCCATGGCGCGTGAGTTGAAAAAGCCGGTGAGTATTCATACACGTGAGGCACTGGAGGACACTTATCGCATTTTAAAAGATGAAGGTGTGCCGAATAGCGGCATTATGCATAGCTTTAGTGGTGATGTAGAATGGATGAGAAAGTTTTTAGATTTAGGGATGTTTATTTCGCTAAGCGGCGTAGTGACCTTTAAAAAGGCCGAAGAAGTTCATAAAGTAGCTAAAGAAATTCCGATTACACAGTTGTTGGTAGAAACGGATGCGCCTTTTCTAACTCCGGTGCCATATCGTGGAAAGCGCAATGAGCCCGGTTATGCGCGCTATGTGGTTGAAAAAATTGCTGAATTGCGTGAGATACCGTGGCAAGAAGTGGCTAAACAAACTATGAAAAACGCTCATCGTTTATTTAGTCTAGGAGAAAATGCATGAAGCCAAAGTTTAAAGAAATTATTGTTGTTGAAGGCAAAGATGATACTAGGCGAATCAAAGAAGTCATTGATGCTGATACAATTGAAACGATTGGCTCGGCCATTAATCAAGATATTTTAGAACAAATTAAACACGCTGAAAAAGTACGCGGAGTGATTGTGTTTACTGATCCGGATTTTGCGGGCGAAAAGATTCGCAAACAAATAACGGAAGTTATCCCTCAAGTTAAACATGCTTTTTTATCCAAAAGTGAGGCTACTCCTTCTTCAAAATCAAAAGGAAGGTCTCTTGGGGTGGAACATGCCAGCGATGCAGCAATCCTTGAAGCACTAAGTAAAGTAGTGACTCCTGCTACAGAAGACTATATTTCAGAAATTGACCGAACTTTACTGAATGATTTAGGTTTATTAGGTGGTGAAGGTAGTCGTGATCGTCGTACACGAATTGGAGAGCTCTTAAGAATCGGTTATACAAATGGCAAGCAATTGTTAAAACGTCTGCAAATGTTTCAGATTACAAAAGAGCAATTGTTTCAGGCAGTAGAGAGAAAAATAAATGATTGAACGAGATTTGCGAGATATAGCATCTTTAAGTAGGACGCGAGAAATAATTAAAAAGCACAATCTTCAATTGAAAAAAAGTTTGGGACAAAATTTTCTAACTGATGCAAATATTTTACAAAAAATCGTAGAAGTAGCTAAACTAGATCAGGCAACGAATGTTTTGGAAATTGGTTCAGGGATCGGCGCTTTAACAGAATATTTAGCGCGCAATTCTTGTCAAGTTCTAGCTTTTGAGATTGATCAGCGAATGCTTGCCATATTAGCGGAAAATTTAACATCTTACTCTAATGTGGCTGTGATTAATCAAGATATTTTAAAAGCTGATTTAACCAAAATAGTTTCAGAAGTTTTTTCAGAGCGTTTGCCATTAAAGGTTGTTGCAAATTTACCGTATTACATTACAACGCCGATTCTTATGCATTTGATAGAGAGTAGATTAGAAATTGAGCAAATAGTGGTTATGATCCAGAAAGAAGTGGCCGAGCGCATTTCAGCAAAACCTGGCAGTAAAGCATATGGTTCACTGTCGATTGTTATTCAGTACTTTATGGAAGCAGAACTCGTCTTTATTGTTCCCAAAACCGTTTTTATTCCGCAGCCAAATGTTGCCTCTGCTGTTCTTTCTTTAATAAGACGTAAAACGCCGCTTGTTTCAGTGATTAATGAAGAAGCTTTTTTTCGTTTGATTAAAGCAGCTTTTGCTTTGCGTAGAAAAACTTTATGGAATAATTTATTACATGCATATGGTAAGGATCAAGCGGTAAAAGATAAGTTGTTGAAAATTTTAACAAGTGCAGCAATTGATCCTAAAAGACGAGCTGAGACATTAACAATTCAAGAATTTGCAGCTTTAAGCAATGCGATGGTGGCCGATTAAGTTAGTTTTAAGGAAGTGTTTTCTTTTATGATAAAAGTGTTATTGATTGAAGATGATAAAAAGTTATCTGCAAGTATTGTTGAATATTTAAAAGCTTTTGCGCTGACTCCTATTTTTGATGGTGAAGAAGGCGCTTTTGAAGCGCTTAATGCGGTTTATGATGCCATTATTTTAGATTGGATGTTGCCCAATAAATCAGGAATTGAAATTTTAGAAAGAGTACGTAAACAACAAGTAACAACTCCCATCTTGATGTTAACAGCCAAAGATGGGATTGAAGATAAAATGCAAGGTTTTGATTTTGGTGCAGATGACTATTTAATAAAGCCATTTTATCTAGAAGAATTAGCAATGCGTTTGAAAATTCTTTTAAAACGTAGTGGGCGTATGTTAGATGAATATTCTTTAGTTTATAAAAATCTTGTGATCAATTTTAAAAAGCAAACGGTCACTTTTCAGGATAAGATGCTTGATATTCAAGGAAAAGAATTGGCATTATTGATTTATCTGGTGCAAAATCAAGGTACGATTCTACCAAAAGAGCAGATTTTTGACCGTATTTGGGGTTTTGAATCGGAAACGATTTTAAGTGTTGTGGAAGTGTATATGAGTAAACTGCGTAAAAAATTAAAGGCTATTGGAATTGATAAAGAACTACAAACAATTCGCAATGTGGGATATTTGCTTAAAAAAATATAAAATAGATAAATAGAGAGAGAAAAATGCTAGATGAGTTAAGCAAAAAACAAAAGATGCGCTTTTTTATTCAACAAATCATTGCATTCGCTGGCATTTTTTTGTTACTTACTTTTATAGTTTTAAGTGTTTTAAAGCAGACAGCTTATCTTGAAATTGATAAAAGAATTGAAAGTATTTCCAAAAATCCTAAACCATTTTTAAATAATTCAAAATTTGAAAAATTTAAAAATTGGTTTTCATCAAGTGATGAAAAAGCAGATCGTAGTGTTGAAGATTTTTCAACAAATATTATTTTTTGGACAGATAAAACTCCAGTTATACTGGTTAAAGATGATATCCAGGTTGAAGCTGCTTTTAAAAAAGTAAAACTAAAGGATTTAGAATACAAAAAAAAAGCTCAGTTAGCGGCTGATTCTAAGGGCGCAAAATTATATTTTCGCTATTTATTAGTGCCTATTCGCATTGATTCTGATCCGTCCATTCGTTATATGCTAGTTTTTTCAAATGTTAATCAAATTCGTCAATCTATTGAACATTCGATCAATATTGTTATTTGGTGTATGTTGATTTTTTGGCTTATTTCAATTGGCGTAAGTTTTTTGCTTTCGCATTTGTTTACGCGCCCTATTTTAAAATCATGGAAAAAACAACAAGAATTTGTGGAAAATGCTAGTCATGAACTACGCACGCCATTATCTGTGGTGCAAAATAAATTAGAAATATTATTCACTCAACCTGAAGGAAAAATTATTGATCATTCAAAAGAGATTGGGGATGCTTTGTCAGAAATTAGACGTTTGCGTCAGTTGACCACCGATTTATTAACATTGGCTCGCTCAGATATTCAAG
The DNA here is from genome assembly GCA_031268845.1 of Lactobacillales bacterium. Lineage (GTDB taxonomy): Bacteria > Bacillota > Bacilli > Lactobacillales > Streptococcaceae > JAIRLR01. The sequence continues at coordinate 3,765 of JAIRWP010000001.1, forward strand.
TTATAGAGGTTCAAAAAGAAATGATCAAGATTAAAGAATTGGTAGAAAATTTAGTTAGTAATTATCAGTTGTTGGGTGAAGTACAAGGTAAAGCAGTAACGTTAAAAGTGAATGAAAAATTTCCCACAAAAATAAGAACGGATAAAAAATTAATCCAACAATTATTGGTAATTTTATTAGATAATGCCTTAAAATATACAAAAGTACAGGATAGTGTGCAAGTTGTGTTAGAAAGTAAGGGCAAAGAGTGGAGCTTGGCTGTGAAAGATACAGGAGCTGGGATTCCTGATAAGAAAAAAGCTGAAATTTTTGAGCGTTTTACCCGCGTTGAGTTATCACGTAATCGCGATACTGGTGGATTTGGTTTAGGTTTATCAATTGCCAAGCAAATTACTCAAGCTTTAAATGGAAAAATTATTGTTGAAGATAATTCTCCTAAAGGGACATGCTTTAAAGTTTGTTTATTGAAATAATAAAATATGGAGGTTTAAGTGGTGGAAAAGGAAGTTATTGAACAAAAATTTTTATCATTGCAGCCTCAAGCGTTTTCTTTGCTATCCAAAAATATTTTAAAACATCGTCTATCTCATGCTTATTTATTTGTAGGAGAAAGCGGTGTAGGTAAACATTCTTTGGCAAAGTGGTTAGCTAAAGCAAAGTTGTGTACGAATGTTGATGAAGATGGGAAACCTTGCTTGATTTGTAATCAGTGTGTGCGGATTGAAGACGGTTTTCATCCAGATGTTTATATTGTTGGTACGCAAGCTCAGAGTATTAAAGTAGAGCAGATTCGCGCGTTGAAAAAAGAATTAAGCTGCTCAGGGTTTGAGTCAAGGCAAAAAGTTGTTATTATTCAAGCAGCTGATAAAATGAATCAAAGTTCTCAGAATAGTTTATTAAAATTTTTGGAAGAGCCTAATTGCGGCGTTTTAATTATCCTTGAAACATCATCTGCTGCGAGGTTATTGCCAACGATTATTTCGCGCATGCAAGTTTTAAAATTTTGTGAATTACCTGTAAAAAAGTTGAAAAAACATTTGCTTAATCACGGTATTGAGGATAGGACAGCTGCTATTTTAAGCGGTTTAACTAATAATTTTGAAGAAGCCATCTCTTTAGCTGAGAGTGAAGATTTTTTAAATTTATTGTCACTTGTGCAAAAATGGTTTTACTTACTTGAAAAGCGTGATATGCAGGCATTTATTTATGTGGGTAGTAATTTGGTATCGGTGATGAAAAAAAAGAAAGAGCAAGAGCTTACTCTTGATTTATTGCGCGTACTTTGGCAACAAAAAATGGAAATGATTGTTAAAAGCGATGCTGATAGTTCTAGTTTGCAATATGCTAAAGGTTTAGAAAAAATTCTTGAAGCTAAGAAAAAACTTCAGAGTAATGTTAGTTTTCAAAATGTAAGTGAGCAACTTATTTTAAAAATAAGATCCTGTTAACAGGATCTAAGAGAGGATATAGTCTAGATGGAAGTAATTGGTGTATGTTATAAAAAAAATGGACCAATTCATCATTTTTCACCCAAAGGTCTTAAGTTTTCTGAAGGTGATTATGTTATTGTAAGATCTAATCGAGGCAAAGAAATAGCGCAAGTTGTTCTACCTAATTATAAACAAAAGTTTTCTAACAAAATTAATAGAATTATTGCTAAAGCAACAACAAGTGAGATTAGTAGATCTTATGAATTGCAAAAAGCATCTATTTTGGCATTGCGTAAGTCAAAAAATATTGTTCATAAATATGATTTAGATCTCAAAATGGTGAGTGCGGAATATTTTTTTGATCGTTCAAGACTAATTTTAAGTTTTTGTTCAGAGAGCCGAATTGATTTTAAAAAGTTGCTAAGAATTTTGTCTTCTCGTTTTAAAACAAGAGTTGAGTTACGACAAATTGGTGTGCGTGATGCAGCAAAGGTTATGGGAGGCGTAGCTTCTTGTGGCAGGTCTTTGTGCTGTTCGACTTTTTTAGCAGACTTTGCTCCTGTTTCTATTAAAATGGCTAAACGCCAAGATATATCTTTAAATCCTTTAAAAATTTCTGGGATTTGTGGGCGTTTGATGTGTTGTTTAAATTATGAAGATGCAGTTTATAAGGAAGAACGTCAATCTTTACCTAATTTAGGAGACTTTGTTATCACTTCTGAGGGTAAAGGGAAGGTTGAAAGTATAAGTTATTTAACTCGTGTTTTAAAAATACGTTTGCAAGATAAAAAAGTGTTTGTAAAATATCATGCAGATGAAGTACAAATATTGGAAAAGAGAGATTAAATGGACAAAAAAGCATTATGCGATAAATTAAACTATGTGGAAAGTTCTTTAGAACGCATGTTGACGAAAATTAAAATAATAAAAAAAGCAATGCGGCAAAGGTTAAAAGAAGAATTGAATCTTTCTTTAGAAAATCAGAAGCTAAAGAAACGTTTATTGGAATTGGAAAATTTAATAAATGATGAAAAACTTGAAGTTTTCGATAAAAAAATAGAAGTAAAATCAGGGTTAAAAGCCCTTTATAAGGATGGCTTTCATATCTGTAATACTTTTTATGGCAATCGCTTTTTAAATGATGAAGAATGCTTGTTGTGTTTAGAAATGCTTGATCGGTAAAAAGGGTGGTTGCTGAGAGATCGTTAACAATTGTGTAAGCTTATTCAAAATTTTTATTTTTATTCTTAATGCTAAGCTTTTTGCAAACTGCTATAAACCCGAATCACACTACAAACCATACAGCAAATCTACATGCTAAAACAAAACTTATAGCAAAGCAAAGTAAGCTTTTTTTATTGTGGATAAAATTATTAAAAAAAATAATCATTAAATAAAAAAACAATAAACTGATAATTCCTAATAAATTAAAACGATGGATTATAAAATCAAAAAACAAGTTTGTTGCCAAAATAATCATAACAGCAGGAAATGAAAAACGAAAGCCCAGTAGCATATGTTGGATGTGCGGTTTTCTAATCTTAGTTAATGTGTAAATGTCCCAATAATTTTTTAAATAACTAAAAACAATTGCTATTTCTAACGCAGCTTCTAATCCACTTGCTAAAATACCAAATTGATTCTCTAAATTGAAAGAATAGCGTTCTTGCCAAAAATTTTTTGAATAATTCCAGTGCATCGATAATAAATTCACATTTAGCACAAGATAGATAGTTACTAGCATTCTTTTTTCTAATTTAATTGCAATCGCCCCTCCTCTAACATATATCTTGTATCAAACTTAAGCTCTGATAAATTATCATGAGAAGCAATAACAACTGTCTTTTTTTCTGCAATTAATTCGCTAATCACCTGTTTCAACTCAATTAATGATTTCTTATCAAGTCCACGAGTTGGTTCATCTAATAAGATTAAATTTTGATTCTCCATAATTGCTTGAATAATTCCAACTTTTTGGCGCATACCAACAGAATATTTTCCAAGTTTGACTCGACTATCGTAATCAAGTTCAAATCGCTGCATCAATTGTTTAACTAAACTTTCATTGTATTGCTTTTTAATACTACCTAAAAATCGTAAATTTCGTTTTACATTTGTATCTTCAATAAAACTTGGATTTTCAATTAATGCGCCAATTTGCGTTTGTTCGTTAATTATAACTTCCCCAATATCTGGCTCCATAATGTCGCAAATAATCTTAAAAATCGTTGATTTTCCAGAACCATTACTTCCAATTATATGAATAAGCTCTTCCTTATGAACAAGTAAATTTATATCCTCTAAAATAGACTGTTTCTTAAAAGTCTTTTGAATATTTTTTAATTCCAATAACATTAATAGATCTCCTTTTTAGAAATAAAATTTTAATATCAATCATTTTTGAAAGCTCAAAAAATATAAATTTTAGAGATAACGCTTAAACAGTACCCATAATGAAAAGTAAAATTAACTAACATGCTCAACAAAAAAACCGCTGTTGATTTTATATTAAAATTCACCAAATTGATGATAATACTATCAATAAAAATAATAATAATATTCATAACTAAAGTCACAACTGCAATTTTTATCTGGCTGATATTCTTGATTTCACCCAACAAAAAAGCAACTGTATACTGAGATACAATATAAAAAATAAACATTATAAACAATGTCAAGTACTGATATCCTAAAAATTTTTTTTCCCCAATTCTAACAATTAAATTGTTTCTGATATGAATATTACGCACTTCTTTTATCAAACAGATCAGGATAAAAAGCATTCCTGAGCAATAAGTAGCAAAATGTGACAAAAAAAGTTTCGAAATGATATCAAAATTATTACTTCCACTCAACAAAAAACTAAAACCTGCTAAAATTGCTAAAAAATAAAATACAATATTTTCTCTGCTTTTTAATAAATTAAACAATTTTTTTCCTCCATTTGCTAAACAATATCGTTTAACTCATGCTTTTTTTTGCTGTAAAAATACTCGTTTTGCTGTATTAGAAAATTTAAACAACTTCTCTGTTTTATCCAACTGCATTCGAGCTGCTATCAAAAGAAAAGTCAGTATGCTGTAAAAGATAAATGAAAAACAATAAGCTAAGCCACCATTAAAATTTGGAGCATAAGCTCCTAATGAATGCAAACCTGGTATAATCAAGGTATTTAAACAAAAAATATGCGGAATAATACTTGAATGTTTTCTCATTATAAACATTCCTAAACATGCTGGAATTACCATTGCACAAGTTCCAGTAATAAAACCCATCATCAAATAAATAACATAATTTTTTAAATATTTTCCAATTGCCAAAATAAGTGTCGAAAATAAAATTTGTCCTAAACAGGAAAATACTATAAAAGCAATAAAATTCAATAAATAATTCTCAAAAATGTAATAGTATTCTAAAGTGTAATCTTTTACATTAAATTTAAATGGAGCATAAAAAAAATGAATCAGTAAGATACGTACATTTTGAATAAGAAAATAAAAACAACCAGTTAAAAGTGCATTAGTAGCAAAAACTTTTACCCAATACATTCGATAACTTTTCTCTCTGACAATTAACATCGAATCAAAATGGTTGATTCTTGCTTTTATTGGTTGGATAGAAAAGATTAATGGAATAACAATAAAATAAAAAAAATAACAGATGGTACTAAGTAAATGATTTTTACCAGAAGCACAAACTTGTGAAGAATAAAACAATGAATTACCATTGATGTTCTTATTCAATAACAAAGGGGCATTATCTATAATCTCATTAACTATTTCCACAACAGATACAAATATCCCAATAAACAAAACAAAGAAGTATAGCTATTCCGATTTAAAATAAGCTGCGATAGCATCCTGAATTGTTAAGTAATTTTTAGAATTCAAACGCAACCAATTTTTTAAATTTGCCCATAGTTTTTCAATTTTATTTTTG